>NZ_CP165728.1:300000-383432 GCF_041200175.1 Streptomyces sp. R33
ACCTCATCTCGATGCTGCCCTCCAACAACAGGGAAAACCCGCCCTCGTACCCGAGCGAGGATCCGGCCGGACGGCGCAACGACGTACTGCTGGACCTGGTGCCCGTGGACGGGAACCGTCCGTACGACATGGTGAAGGTGATCGAGGAGCTCGTCGACGACGGCGAGTACCTGGAGATCCACGAGCGCTGGGCCCGGAACATCATCTGCGCGATGGCCCGGCTCGACGGCCAGGTCGTCGGCATCGTCGCCAACCAGCCGCAGGCCCTCGCAGGCGTCCTCGACATCCACGCCTCGGAGAAGGCCGCACGTTTCGTGCAGCTCTGCGACGCCTTCAACATCCCCATCATCACGCTCCTGGACGTTCCCGGCTTCCTGCCCGGCGTCGACCAGGAACACGGCGGAATCATCCGCCACGGCGCCAAACTCCTCTACGCGTACTGCAACGCCACCGTCCCGCGGATCTCCCTGATCCTGCGCAAGGCCTACGGCGGCGCCTACATCGTCATGGACTCGCAGTCCATCGGCGCGGACCTCACGTACGCCTGGCCCACCAACGAGATCGCGGTCATGGGCGCCGAGGGCGCCGCCAACGTCATCTTCCGCCGCCGGATCGCCGAGGCCGACGACCCCGAGGCCATGCGGACCCAGATGGTCAAGGAGTACAAGGCCGAGCTGATGCATCCGTACTACGCGGCCGAACGCGGTCTCGTCGACGACGTCATCGACCCCGCCGAGACCCGCGCCACCCTCGTCAGCGCCCTCACCATGCTCCGCAACAAGCACGCCGACCTGCCGTCCCGCAAGCACGGCAACCCACCGCAGTAGGAGGAAGAGACACGTGAGCACTCCCGCCGTCGCCGCTCCACTGCTGCGCGTCGAGAAGGGCAACCCCGAGGCCGAGGAACTGGCTGCGATCACCGCGGTCCTCCTGGCCCGGGCCGCTCCGCAGCCCGGGGCGCCGGCCGCCCGGTCCGCCGGCTCCACGGCGGGCCGACGACGGCCGCAGCCGATGCCGGCCTTCCGCGCGCCGCATTCCTGGCAGAGCTGAGCACTCGTCACACGGCCTTCGTCCCCCTTGCCTTCCGGGTGAGGCGGATCACGGTGGCGCGGTGTCCTCGCCGCCGTGACGGGCCGCTCTGTCCGGGCGACCCGGGAACAGAACCTCGACAAAGGAGCCCGAATGCGTTTCGGGAACAATCCCACCATCCGTGCCGTGTCCACCTGGCTGCCGGACACCCGCCAGACGGCGGAAGCCGCCGTGCGCGCCGGACTCGTCTCCGAGGACGACGCACGGGCGACCGGTGCCCGTGAGGTGCCCGTGTCCGAGGACGCCTCCGGCCCGGAGATGGCCGTACGGGCAGCCCGGCGAGCCCTCGCCCTCGGGGGTGTGGCCGGCGCGGACCTCGACATGGTGGTCCACGGCTGGATCTACCACCAGGGCCAGGACTTCTGGTCCCCGGCCCACTACGTGGCCCACCAGTTGGGAGCGGTGGACGCGATCCCGATGGGCGTCCAGCAGATGTGCCACGTGGGCGCGATGGGCCTGCACACGGCGGCGGTCCGGCTGGAGGCCGACCCGTCGGTGCGCACCGCGCTCGTCACCACCGGCGACCGGTTCACCGCGCCCGGCTTCGACCGGTGGCGCAGCGACTACGACGCGGTCTTCGGCGACGGCGGCACCGCGGCCGTGCTCGCCCGCTCCGGGCCGGGGCTGCGCATCGTTTCGTACGCCACCTCGGCGGCTCCGGAACTGGAGACGATGTACCGCGGGGACGACGGCTTCAGCCCGGCTCCGCTCACCCACTCCGCGCCGATAGACGCCCGGCGTACGAAGAAGGCCTTCCTCGCGTCGGGCGGCATGGCCCGGTTCGGCGAGATCGGCCCGCAGAAGGTGCGCAGCACGCTGATGACGGCGCTGGCGGAAGCGGGCCTGACCCCGCACGATCCGCGGATCCGCTGCGCGACGCTGTCCCGGCTCGGGCCGAAGACGATCGAGCTCCTCTACCTCCCGATCATGGAAGACGTCCTCAAGGCGGAGATCCTCCAGCTCGGTGGGCAGACCGGACACCTCGGCGGCGGGGACGCCCTGGCCAACCTCGCCCACGTCTGGGAGGAGGACCTGCTCGCGCCGGGTGAGTACGCCATCAGCTTCAGCGGTGGCGGCGGCTTCACCTGGTCCTGCCTGATCGTCCAGCGCGTGGTGGCCTAGAACTCCCGTCACGGGCGGGGGGTGTCCGGGGTGCGCAGGCGGCCCGGGGTGGTGCCGAGGCGTTGGCGGAGCAGGGTGGTCAGGGTCGAGGCGTTCTCGTAGCCCACCCGGCGGGCGACGGCATCCGTGGGGAGATCCGTGGTGCGCAGCAGGTGGGTGGCCTGTTCGAGCCGGATGGTCTGGGCGAAGCGCAGGGGCGACACCCCCAGCACCCGGTCCACGGCCCGCTGCAGGGTCCGTTCGCTCGCGCCGACCGCCCGGGCCGCGTCGGCCATCCGCAGGGGTTCGTCGATGTGCTGCCGCACCCAGCGTTCGAAGGCGCTGACCGTGGGATCCGTGCGGGCGAGGTGGCTGGGGATCGCGTAACCGGCCTGGGTGGGGCGGTCGTCGACGACCAGGTAGCGGGCCGTGAGCTCCGCCAGCACGGGGCTCGCCTGCCGGACCAGGGCGAGCGCCAGGTCGAGGTGGGCCATGGCGGCGCCGGCGGTGATCACTCCGTCGGCGTGGGCCAGCATGTTGCTCTCCTCCAGTCCCACCAGCGGGTAGGCCTGCCGGAAGGCCGGGGCCAGCCACCAACTCGTGGTGGCGGAGAGCCCGTCCAGGACCCCCGCCTCGGCGAGGAGGAACGTGCTCGTGCAGGCCGCCGCCAGGGGAATGCCGTCGGCCCGGGCCTGGCGCAGGGCCTCGCGTTGCGGACCGCGCTCCGCCGACGCCACCCAGTCCAGCAGCGGCTCCGGCTGCTTGGGGCCGGCGCCCGGCACGACGAGGAGATCGGGCCGTGGGGCGTCCTCGACGGCGACGGCCTCGATCACGTGCCCGGAGGCGGTGCGCACGGCGCCGGAGCCGCTGACCCGGGTCAGCTCCCAGCGCGGCGGGGGATGGGGCAGCTCGCCCCGCAGCTCATTGGCCATCTGGAGGACGTCGAGGACCGTGGCCAGCCCGGAGTCGAAGAGGCCGTCCATGACCAGCACCGAGATCCGCATGTCGGAAACGGTAAAGCATCCGGCGGATCCGCCACTGAGCGTGGTCAGGGGCCCGCTCCTACGGTGGGCGTACCGCACGGCGCGCACCGCACGGCGCGGTCCGCCACCGTAGAAGGAGAGCCTCCATGACCAGCGCTTCCGTCCCCGAGACCACCCGCGTCGGCCTGCTCGCCCGGATCGAGGCCAAGCCGGAGCACGCCGACGACGTCGAGGGGCTGCTCACCGGAGCCCTCGCCCTGGCCCAGGAGGAAACCGGTACCACCGTCTGGTTCGCCCTGCGCCTCGGCCCGACCACGTTCGGCGTCTTCGACGCCTTCGGCAGCGACGAGGCCCGCACCGCCCACCTCCAGGGCAGGATCGCCGCAGCCCTCATGGAGAACGCCCCGAAGCTGCTCGCCGAGGCCCCCGAGATCCTCCCGGTCGACATCCTGGCGGCCAAGCTCGCCTGAGCCGCGGCAGCGGTACGAGCCTGCTCAGTAGTCCTTGAGGGTGATCGCCTTCGCCGCTTTCTGGACCGGCTCCATGACCTTGGCCATCATGCGCTCCTTGCCGGGCAGCCGCCCGAGCACGGAGAGCATGGTCAGCTGCACCGAGATCTGCATCTTGGTCGGCACCACCATGTGCTTGATGTTCGCCGGGCCGAGCTTCTGGTTCTCCGCGGCGAAGTGCCGCATCTCCCGCTCGTAGGCCTCGAAGGCGGCCCGGTGCTCGCCCCCGGCGGCCGCGAGTTCGCCGGCCAGGACGTACGCGCCGACCAGGGCGAGGCTGGTCCCCTGCCCGGAGGCGGGCGACGCGCAGTACGCGGAGTCGCCGACCAGGGCGATGCGGCCCCTGGACCACTCGTCCAGGTGAACCTGGTTGAGAGAGTCGAAGTAGAAGTCCGGCGCGCCGTCGAGTGCCTCCAGCAGGCGGGGAACCTCCCAGGCCTCGCCGGCGTACGCCTCGGCCAGCATTCTCTTCTGCTGGGCCACGTCGTGGCGGTCGTAGTCCAGGGACTCGGAGGCGAACAGGAACATGGCCTTGGCTCCCGCGTCCCCGGCCGTGCTGTACGTCAGCGCCGTCCGGCGCGGCGAGACGTACGTCAGCTCCGGGGTGGCCGCCGACGTCATCACCTCCCTCCTCGAGTACGCCGGCGCCGCAGCCGCGGCGATCCGGGCCCGCGTCGCCGCCGTGGTCGACGTCGCCCTGGCGGCCGTCGACGTCACCGCGACGGTGTTCGTGATGAACGACGGCGGGCGCTTCCACCGCCGGCACCTGTTCGCCGAAGCCCGCCGCCACCTCGCCCTCGTCGGTCGCGGACGCCGCCGCGAACCCGGCCTGGACGAGCAGATCGTGGCCGCCGCCATCTCCACCCACTGCCTGGACATCAGCGAGCCGAAGACCACGATCGGCCTGCTGGCGGACTACCGCCTCTACACCGCCCGGTGGGACCTGGCCGACCTCCCCGCCCGGCCCCGCCCACCCACTCTCGCGCCCGACCCGGACCGGCAACCCCCGGCCGACCCCGGCGAGCCGGCTGCGCTCCGGCCTCCGGGCCAGGACGCGGGGGAGTGGGAGATCCCTCGCATCCCGCTCCAGTACGACCGGGCCGTCCTCGCCGGTGCGGTGGTGCGGGAGAAGCTGCGCACCACCACGTCCGCCGCCGTGCGGGGCCGGGCGTACGACGTCGCCCGGCACCAGCAAGCGGCGATGCCCGAGCAGCTGCTCGCGCCTCCGACCGCCGAAGTCGAGCACGACGACCAGGAGCCGGAGCCCGGACGCCGGGAGGCGATCGACATGACGGCGCTGCGGGCCTTGCGGGAGTCCCGTACGGATGTGGAAGCCCTCGATCTCACGGCCGACCGACTGCGCCTTATCCAGGAGACGGCCGCCAAGATGGCCGCCGAATCCCGGCTCCGCGCGGACCGCCACACCGGCCAGCACGACGCCGACGTAGTGCGCCCGGTGCGCCCGGACGACCAGCAGGCGCACCGCCCGCAGGGGCCCGGACCGCACCGCGGCCGCGAGGCCGGCAACTGAGTGGACCCGATGGTGCGCACCCGGTGCGGTGGTGCGCACCGACGGTGCGGTGCACCCCACTGAGCCTTCGCCAACTTGAAGTCGCAGGTCAAAGGGCTGGTGTGATCCGTTCTCGTGGTGCTCGTGCTGGTCGCGGGCGGGAGTCTGCAGACAAGATCGTCCGTCAGCGGTCGACTTCGAGGTTCGTCAGGACGAGCAGAGCACGCAAGAGTTGGGTAGCGCGGGCGGGATCGGTGCGGAGCTTGGTGAGGGTCCGCCAGTTCTTCAGGTGGGCGAAGCCGTGCTCGACCGGTGCACGTCCGACGGCGAGGACCCGATTGGCTTCCTTCTGGCCCGGGGTGAGCTTGTGGGTGCGGGTGGCGGTGTAGCCGGTGACGATCACAGGGTCAAGTACGTCGTTGTCCAGGCCGCGGAAGCCAAGGTCTGCAAGGGCAACGAGACCGGCGCCGCGCAGGTGGGCCAGGATGTGGTCGTGGCGGGCGGCCGTGTTGTCGTGGGTGCGGCCGGTCCGGGCGGCCGAGATCCAGATCAAGCGGCCGTTTTCGTCGGTCAGGGCGAGGAAGTGCAGGCCGTGGCTGCGGTGCTTGCCGGAATAGTTCCGCCGGTCGGCCCTTCCGGTGCGGCGCTGGGTGCGGATGAGGGTGCCGTCGATCAGGACCACCTCCCCGCCCTGCTTGACGACTTTCTTCAGGGCGCGGTCCAGACGCGGTGCCTGGGCGGCGAGCAGCCCGATCAGCTCGTCGCGCCAGCGGCGGACGGTGGACTCGGACACATCGTTGCCGCCAGCCATGTCGGCCAGGCGCTGGTCGTGGCGCAGTACGGCCAGGATAATCACCGCGATCTTCCCCGGCGGCAGGATCCGCCACCGGGACCCAATCGCCTTCAGATGGCCGCAGCAGATCGGCGAGGTGGTTGACGGTACGCGTGGACAGTGACAGACGGCACTGGTAGACAAGCGGGCGGGTGTCCTCGGCGCGGTCTTTGGTATTCGTCACACAATTCCAACGGCCGTCGGGGGCGCCCGGGTTACGCCCGTGCCGAGCCCCTCCGAGCGGCGGCGTTCCTGGTCACAGGCGCGTGGTGAACCGGCCGTCGGGCAGTTTCCGCAGCCAGCCGCGATCGACGAGTCGGACCAGCTTGCTGCGCAGCGGTTCCAGCTTGGCCCGCACGCTGACGTCCACCCCCACCACCTCGCCGACCTCGCGGGCCATCACCGGTCCGGCGGCCTGCCGCACAACGGCGAGGATGCGCTGATAGTCCGGCGGCAGCGCGCTCTCCTCCACGCCCAGTTCGCGGTGCGGGACCAGCATCACCGCCCGTCCAGCCACCTGCCCGGGCACCGGTAGGTCCGAGGCGCGTTCCTCGGCGAGCTGCTCGGTCATCCGCTCAAGGACGCGTTCGGCGACGGCGAGCTCGTCCCGCTCGATCCGTACCTCTGCCAGCTGTTTGGCCAGCCGTTCTTCGAGTTCGTCCAGTTCCACGCGTCGCGCGGTGATCCGTTCCATCAGCTCGGGATCCAGCATGCATCGGATCGTAGAGGCCGCCCCGGCTACAGCGCGCAGGAACTGGCTCTTCGGCACTTTCGGTGAAGCTGCCGAAGAGCCAGCGCTACGGGGCCGTGGACTCCTCAGATGCGCTGTGCGGTCAGCCTCTCTCCATCTGTCCCAAGGACCAGAACGTTCCTGGCGATACCGTCCCGGCCACGGTCACCGTCCCACCACTCGACGAAACTCTGGGCAAGCGATTCAGATCCAGGATTTCCGGGCCCTGCCGAGTAGTCCGTGCTCAACTCAACGTCATAGTCCTTCTCGGTCAATTGGGCTGTGACCAGCATGCGGACGTGGTCGACTTGTTGCGCCTCACCCTTGGCGCGAGCCCAGGCACGGAACCGCTCCAGCATTTCTGCATCCGTGGCCCGCCTGGTCACGGGACCGGCGGGCAACTGCTCAGGGGCGTTGGCGACGCCGTTGAGGCAGCCCCGCACCCAGGAGCCACGATCCGTCTCGGCGGCGCTGCCGGCCTGCAGGGCCCGGCGCGTACAGCCGCCCCATACGGTCTCGCGCACGGCCGCCCCCTTGCCCGAGGAGTCGTAGACGGCCTTGCCCGCGGTGTATCCAGCACGGTAGGCGGCAACATACTCAGGTACGGCAGACGAGCGGGACTCCGACACAGAGCCGTCGAAAGGCTTACCGCTGCCGCAACCGACTAGGCCAATTAACGCGGCGACAGTCATACCGAGTACACGGCCTGAGCGATGATTCATTACTCCCCCTGGGTGCGGACTGTTACCCAATATGAGATGGCATCCCGGGCCCATTGGTCGCACCAGTCGAGCCCGGCTTCGCCCACCTGAAGAACTGGCGGACCCTCACCAAGCTCCGCACCGATCCCGCCCGCGCTACCCAACTCTTGCGTGCTCTGCTCGTCCTGACGAACCTCGAAGTCGACCGCTGACGGACGATCTTGTCTGCAGACTCCCGCCCGCGACCAGCACGAGCACCACGAGAACGGATCACACCAGCCCTTTGACCTGCGACTTCAAGTTGGCGAAGGCTCATGGCGGTGCTCCTCGGTGTGCGTACAGCCCTATTCCATCATGTGTTCGATTTGTGGCGCGAGTGTGTGCAGGTCACCGGCCATACGGCGGGCTGCTTGTGGCCCGCCGCACCCGCGGCGGGGGAGACCTTGGCGGGCCGGGTAGGGGTGGGGTGGATGGTGACGCATCCGGAGGCCGCGAGCAGCGCGGCGAGGAGCAGGGGCAGGGACCAGCCTCGCATGCCGCCACCGTGCCGAAGCCGGCCCTGGCACTGGCCCTGACGGCCCCGCCGGGCCCCTTTGGATGATCCACGGCCGTCCCGCCGGGCCGTGTAGAGCCGGCCCGGCCGCCGAG
Organism: Streptomyces sp. R33; assembly: GCF_041200175.1. Taxonomy (NCBI): domain Bacteria; kingdom Bacillati; phylum Actinomycetota; class Actinomycetes; order Kitasatosporales; family Streptomycetaceae; genus Streptomyces; species Streptomyces sp. R33. The sequence goes on from NZ_CP165728.1 coordinate 308,104, forward strand.
TTCGGTCACCTCATCGAACAGGGTCGATGCCCACAAATGCGGGTCGTCGGCCAGGCGTTGGCGGCAGTAGGCCAGGAACGGGACGAACGCGTCCAGCCCTCGCGTCGCTCGCCAGGGGTCCGCTCGCCGTTCAGTAGGCACGGATCGTCTTGCGATCACAGCCCAGATGCCGTGCGATCGCAGAGATCGTCCATCCCTGACGACGCAGAGCATGAGCGGCCACGTCTTCCTCCCGAGTGAGCATTCAGGCCCCCGAACAGGCCGAACTCCTAGACGAGTAAGTCCGAAGTGCTGGTCAGTGGTCGTAGGCGATGAGTGACCTGGTTAACGGTGTTCCGTTGGCCCGGTTGTGCCAGATCGCCGCGGTCAGGGCCAGGATCCGTTGCCCGACGCGGGCCAGGACTCCGGCTGGGGTCCTGGCTCCGTGGCGTTCGAGGTCGAGCTGGCCCTTGAGGGTGTCGTTGACCGACTCGATCAGCTGGCGGACCGGCTTGAGCAGGTGCTCGCCGGGCCGGGGTGTGCGATTGCGGTAGCTGGGCCGGAGCAGGGTCAGGCCGTGGTCGGTCATGAAGGCGTCGAGGTGCTTGGAGACGTAGCCCTTGTCGCCGATGACGGTCTGCCCGGGGTGGGTGGCCAGCAGATCGGCGTCCTGGGTGAGCATGCCGGCCAGGACTTCCCGCTCGTCCGTTTTCGGGTTGGCCAGGGCCCAGGCGACCGGGAGTCCGCCGGGGGTGCAGAGCAGGTGCAGGCGAAGACCCCGGAAGAACCGCGAGTGCGAGGGGCAGTAGGAGTAGGCGGCCCAGCCGGCCAGGTCGGACCGCTTGACGGTGGGCCGGGACCGGGCGCACTCCACCGGGGTGGAGTCCACGATCCACACGTCGTCGTGCCACAGATCGGTGTCCCGGGCCAGGGTTCGGATGAACCGGCCGATCAGTCTGTTCGCGGCCTGCAGGCGCTTGTTGTAGCCGGACTGCCCGGGCCTCGGAGACGAAGCCGAGCACGGCCTGCATCACCGCAAGCGTCAACAGCTCGGCATCCGTCAGCCTCGGAGGACGGCCCGGCCGCCGCGTTCCTGCCAGAGAGTCATCGATCCTCACGTACAGTGCTGTCGCGAGGGTTTCGAGGTTTGTCGTCACAAGCGAACCAACGAGACCCTCGCTTCATGCGCTCGAAGACTTCGGACTTACTCGTCTAGCTCACGCAGGCTCTCCAAGACACGCCGACACCAGTTCGACACGCCGGGAGGATCACACAATAGATGGGGAGATCAAGAGAGCAGGTTTGCCCCACCCAGAGCGACAAGTGGGGAAATCCAAACCTCCCCATCAGCACACCGCCGGCATCGCGGCGGACGGTGATGAGCAGGCCTGCCGGTGGATCGCCGTGCGGCATGCCCCCGACCACCGCCACGCCCGCACGGACGGGGTAGCGGTGACGTCGGCTGCCGGGCGACGTTTGAGGACTCAGGCGGCACCGCTGACGCGAGTGACGACGCGGGCGGCCGAGGGCCGGGTCGTCAAGACCGTGCCGGCGCCGACCACCTGCGCCTTCGAAACGAGCCGGCTCTGTAGTCGCACACGGGCTGGTGCAGGGGGTCAGGCGCGGCGGGAGCCGATCCGGAAACGCAACTCGCCTGCGGCCCGGCAGATGTCCTCGCTCTGATTGGTGTCCTCGAGGAGCCCGAGGAGCACCATCAACGTTGCAGACGGGGTGCCGGTGACGCCGTCAAGGAGGGTGTCCAGCAGGTCCAGTGCCTCGTCCATGCAGGGGACAACGCTGCACAGGCCCGGACGTCACCTCGGGGGGCACTGTCCGCGTACTCGCTTGAGTGCACCACCCCGTACGAAGTTGTGTGCGCCACTGGTCAGGCTACGTCGGTGTCCCGCTGGATTGCCTGAAGGCGGTTCTTGAGGCGGTAGCTGTTGCCGTTGGTGGAGACGACCTCGCAGTGGTGCAGGAGCCGGTCGAGGATTGCGGTGGCGAGGACTTCGTCTCCGAAGACCTGGCCCCATTCGCCGAAGGTCTTGTTCGAGGTCAGGATGATCGAGCCCTTCTCATAGCGCTTGGAGATGACCTGGAAGACCAGGTTCGCCTCGGCCCGCTCGAGCGGCTGGTAGCCGACTTCGTCGACCACGAGGACGGCGGGGCGGAGGTAGCTGGTGAGCTTGCTCATCAGCCGGCCCTGGTCCTCGGCGGCTTTGAGGTGACGGACCATGTCGTCGAGGCTGGTGAAGTAGATCGAGTAGCCCGCTCGGCAGGCCGCGACCGCGAGAGCGACGGCGATGTGGATCTTGCCGACTCCGGGCGGCCAAGACCACCTTCAGCCGCCTCCCTGCCACCCCGAACGGACAACAGCAGACTCACGGCCAGCACCCCATCGCCGCCCCGAAAACGGAGCACCTTCATTCGTACGAGGTGGCGCACGTCCACGGCCCTGGCAAGATTTCCGTGAAGCTGGGGTGTGCGACTGTCTGTCGGTGACACTCCGTTACTGGTAGTTGCGTCGGAGTATGGCCATGTGGATGACGCGGTGGCGGAGCAGTGGGACTCCGGCGCGGCCGGCCATGATCCGTTTCTGAAGCTTGAGGTCGGTGATGCGGCCTTCGTTGACGCCGGAGCTGAACGGGGTGGTGATGCCCTGCACGACGGCGGGCTGGTCCTCCCGGATGGCGCTGGCCAGGCTGGCCAGGGGCGGGAGGCGTGATTGTGTGAGGTGTTCGAGCCAAGCCGGTAGCGGGGCGGCGTCGCGGGTGTCGAGCATGGCGGCGAACTGGCGCACCAGATCGTGGGTGCGGTCCAGTTCCGGGCAGTGCTCGAACAGCCGGCGGAGTCCCTCGGAGGCATGCAGGCTGCGTCGGGAGGGTGTGGTGGTGATCCATCGGGCGACTTTGCGGGGCGATGGGGGTCGCTCGCGCGGCGTGTCGATCGGCAGGCCTCGACGCAGCGGTGCGACGGCCATCTTGATCCGCTGGTAGTGGCCGCGGTAGCCCTTGGCGAGGAGTTCTTGGTGCAGAACCGTGGCGTTGTGCTCGCCTTCTTCCCAGCGTTGTTGCAGGTGCTCCAGGTAGGGGTCGAGTTTGGTGGGTCGGCGGGGCCGGGTGTTTCGTACGCATTCCTGCCAGGTGGCTGCTCGGGCGTACTTGCTCACGGTGCGGCGGTTCAAGCCCAGCTCGCGGGCTATGGCGTTGAGCGATCGGCCGGTGCCGGTCACCGCGTGCACGGCCTCGAACAGTCGCTTCGCATGGCGTCGGGCCGGGGTATCGGCCTCGTCGGACGGTCTCACAGGCTCGGCCTGTGACGGCGCTGCTTCGGGCTCGGGCACCGCAGCCGGAAGACAGCCGCGGTGGGCGGCGGCGATGTCCCCGACCCGCTTCGACAGCCCCTGCCACAGGTGAAAGCGGTCGCTGACCTGCACCGCCTCCGGAGCGCCCTCGGTGATGCCCTGTCGGTAGACCAGCGAACCGTCCCGGCAGACGACCTCAACACCGGGGTGCGTCCGCAGCCAGGCGGCCAGTTGCTCCGCCTCGCGTCCCTCCCACAGCTCGATCGGCAACCGGGTCCCCGCATCCACCAGCAGGGTGCCGTAGACGTCCGCATACAGCGCGAAGTCGTCCACGCCCAGGACCCGCGGCGTCGCAGCCTGCGGAAGAGGTAGACGCATCAGGTGGAACAGCACGCTGGTCCGCGACATCGGCACCTTCAGGATCTGCAGCAATCGGGCGCCGCCGCGACCGGCGAGCAGCACGCCGGCCATCTCCACCAGATGCTGCAGCAGAGGGCTCCGGCGCCGGTAGCGCCCGGTCAGCCCCTCGACCTGCTCGGCGAACGTCCGCCGGCCGCAGCCCGGGCTGTCACAGAACAACCGCCGCACGGAAAGTTCGATCAGCACCGGACGCCCACCGACAGCCACATCGGCCAGCGTGCGGCAGTAGCGGCTGTGCAACCGCGCGGAACCGCGGCCGCAGTCCGGACAGACCACCGTCGATTCGCGCGTGCAGGCCGCAACGCGGACCACGCCGCCATCCACCCACACCCGCTCCACCCGCACCGCACCGAGGTGCGGAGACACAATCCGTACGAGGTCATCACACTTGCCGACTGTCCCGCTGCCCATGACGGAGCGTCACGGGCGCACGGTGGCACACCCCAGCTTCACGGAAATCTTGCCAGGGCCACGTCCACTTGTACGTCGACACCACCGGCCAGTGGACGCTGGCGTCCGCCTCGTCGCGGCGGGTCAACGGGCTGGAGGCCACCCAGACCGAGCGGCGCTTCGACCTCGTCGAACTCGGCCCGTTCCGCTACGGCAGCTCGGCCAACATCGCCGCCTGGGTCCGCCACCTGACCGGAGTCGAGAACGCACTGCGTCTGCTTGACGCCCGCCCCGGCATGCTGAGCACGGGAACGATGCCCGAGTACCTCTACGAACGCACCGGCGGTGTTGTCGGCCTCCTTGAACGGTTGATCGAGGACGGCTGCCGCGAGGCAATGGACTGCGGACAGGAGCACCTGACCGAGGCTCTCTTGGACGCCATCGCCATCGATCTCGACGGCTCACCTGCCCGCGATGCCGGCGCCGGCGAGGTTCCGCCCGTCCCCTCTCGCAAGCGGGCCATCGCCAAGCGGGGCCGGAACACGGTCTTCGACGACCGGGGGCCGGCGGGGGAGGCGGGATGAACCGCACCACGGTCACCCCCTTGCCGCGGAGCCTGGACCCTCTGCCCGGCGAGTCCCTCACTGGGTTCCTGCTCAGGCTGAGCTACCGCCTCGCAGTGCCCCCGGCCGATCTGATGCGCCGGACAGGACTGAGCCAAGGGTCCACCTACGTCAGCCCCGTCCTTTCCACCGGACTGACAGCGACAATGATCGAAGATTTCTCCGTGGCAACGCGGCTCTCCCGGGCAGAAGTCGAAGCTCTCACGCTCCGGCCCCTTGCCCGTCACTTCCCTCCGGTCCGGCAAGCACTCCAAAGAGCAATGAAACTGCATTGGCTTTTCGGGAAGGTCAACCGGTACTGCCCGCGCTGCCTCGCAGGCGACGACTCCCTCATCCAGCAACGATACGGAGGGACTTGGCATGCGCTCTGGCGGCTGCCTGACGTATTCCTCTGCATCGAGCACCGCTGCTTCCTGGAACACCTCTGCCCTGCATGCGGTCAGCCCATCACTGGAAACAAGAACCGACGCCTGATCTCTCGCAGTGCCGCAGTCGGGCTGCACCCCGCTCAGTGCCGGGCCTCTGTGGCATCCACTTCGGGGCAATGGTCTCGCGGGCAATTCATCGCGATCTGCGGCGCCCAGCTTGATCGGTTCACACCACGAGATGCACCCAGCCAGCAGCACATCGATCTGCAGGCTCGGATTCTCGCGAAACTCGATCCTCACTACCCGGCGGAGCAGTCGGCGAGGTACTTCACGGAGCTGCATCTGCTCAGCTCGCTCGTCATCGCGACATGGCCGGCAGGCAGCCTCAAGGCCCCGGACCCGACGACCATGACCACCGACCGGGTCCTGGCCGAACGTCGCAGCGGAGAAGAAGAAAGCCCTGCCGCTTTCACCTCAAATGCCCCTCCCGTCGAGGCGCGGGCTTGCGCCGCGATCCTCCTGAACGCAGACAGCATTCACAGTGCTCCCGACAGGTCCACCGCGATCTCCCCGCTCATGCCGACCTACGAATCAGGCGGTCGCAGGGCGCAGCGTTACAATACCTGGGAATTCTCCTTCAAGGCTGCCCGGCAGGAGTGCTCGCCTGAATTTCAGCGAGCGGCAGTAACAACACACAGGCCAGAAAGGCCGCAGACGCCCTCACCCCCAAGCGGATTTCCGCCCTCACCATGTTCCCGCCTTCTTGCTGGACGAATGGACTGTCCGCTACTTCACCGGCTTCCCAGGCGTCGCCCCTGATAGCTTGCGTCGCTCCGTCGCCGTGTTACTAGTCCAACGAGCCAAGGGCGGATCAGCCCCCGAGGCAGCACAATTCCTGGGAATCAATCAAAGCGGCAAGCACATCGGGTTCATCACAACTCTCACACGACACCTGCGATCACTGGGCCTGCTGGACAAGTTCCATTCAGCAATCGATTCCTTGGCAGAAGCGCTACCAAAAACATCTCTGATCAACTATCGCCGACGTCGAGAGGCCATGCTCGACTGGGCGCTCCAGACCGATACATGGCATGACCTGCTCGAACGGACACCTATGCCTAGAGCACAACGCGACATCGCCGGCGACGACGGGAAGCGGCTGTCCTGCTCGATCTACGTCTGGGCGCAGGTCACCAAGGGCGAGCAGCGATTCGCACCCTGTCCACCCGGAGCCCGGAGCGACCCAGGGCGGCACTACCTCACACGCGGAGGCAGTACGGGCTACGCAGCCCTCAAGTGCACGCTCGACACCCACGCCAAGCACCTGTCCGCAGCGATCGACGCCGGGCACTCAACTGGCCAGATTGCGCACTCACTGGACAACTAGGTGTTCTGTCCACGGAGGTTCGAGACCTGCGTATCGAACCTCCGTGGACAGAACACCTAGCCGCCGATGGTCGGCGGCGATGCGCATAGTCGATCGCGCGGCTGCTGAGCTCGATGGCCAGGCCGCAGAGAGCAATGCCTATCAGACGAGGCCGCCACATTCGCCGTCGCAGCAAATGTAAACTTCGCCGTCGAACTCCAAGATTTCACAGCCTTCGGTCAACTCCCCATCGAACCTACGACTCGCGAGAGGCTTTCCGGAAAGCTCGAAGGCGCGAGCCGCAGATGACTTAAGCTGGGTGCACAGGCCCAACAAGAACTCCACATCCTGGCGCCGATCACCTGGTTTCTTGAATCTGAGCCGAACGGCTGGGTATTTAACTGTTTCACACGAGAGGAACCTGAGATGCGTAACAGATTCCAACAGCTCGATCGGTAGAGGGATCCAGTCAATTCGAGGACAGCCGAGCGCTCTGGAGAACCCGATGAGCACGGAAGAGCCTTCAATGCACTTCACAACGCCGACGACTTCTAGAGCTTCCGCACCCTTAGACTCAACGGATTGCCCAGCTTCATGTTCCGTCAGCTCATTGTTCGCCAACCTGGCCACAAAATCACTCGGAGCATAAATGTTCATGTTGGCACTCAATTCTACTTGCCGGAAGAAGCATTGCAATCCTGAAGCGCCAACCACACGCTAATGCAAGCGTGCCTGGCCTGCATCCTGAGTGGAGCTATAGCGCGAGAGGCCACGACCAGAAGTAGCCCGCCTGCTCTCCAGGCGGCCCATGACTTACCGGCCGACAGCATCCCCAACCGTCGCAAGTGGGCAGACGCGGGTTCCATCAACGCGTCCGCCGATCAGTTCGGCGACTCAGAGCTCAGCTGGCCAAGCCCAACGCTCACTGGACAATTAGAGCGCTCCTTACCTTGTTGGCGGGTTGATTCCGGTCCTTCGTACGATCGGGAGACCCAGGGGCCTGGGTGTGGCTTTAGCGCGCTCATGCCGTGGTTGTGGCTTTGACTGATTGGCCGCCCAGTGCCCCGCGACGACACGGCCACTCATTGGGATGAGCGAACAGAGATCGCTTCGTAAGGACACGTCGGCGTGGTCGTCTGCAGGGACCAGTCAACCGATCGGCAAGGGAGGCTCGGGTGCCCGAGCTCTGGGCGGGGACGGATGCCGGCAAGGCCGCGCATCACTGCACGGTGATCGACACGGACGGGACGAAGGTGCTCTCGCGCCGGGTGCCCAATAACGAGCCCGAGCTCTTGGAGCTGATAGGCGATGTCCTCGCACTGGCCGAGGACAGCCCGGTGACCTGGGCCGTCGACTTGAACGCTGGCGGGGGCGCTCTGCTGATCGCTCTCCTGACCGGCCATGGTCAGCGACTGCTCTACATTCCTGGCCGGACCGTCCATCACGCTTCCCGTGGCTACCGCGGGGACGGCAAAACTGACGCGAAGGATGCCTACGTCATCGCTGACCAGGCACGGATGCGCCGGGACCTGCAGCCGCTGCAGGAGTGGGACGAGACCGCGGTGGACCTGAAGATCCTCACCGCCCGCCGCTACGACCTCGCCGCCGACCGCACCCGTGCCATCAACCGGATGCGAGCACAGCTCCTGGAGTACTTCCCCGCTCTCGAGCGGGCCTTCGACTATGCCGCCTCCAAGGCGGCACTTGTCCTACTGACCGGCTACCAGACGCCGGCTGGCCTGCGCCGGCTCGGCCCCAGTCGGCTCGCGACCTGGCTGAAGAACCGCAAAGTCCGTGGCGCCCAGGCCATGGCCGATGCGGCCGTCGCCGCGGCCCAGGCCCAGCACACCGCCGTGACCGGGGAGAGCACTGCCGCGGCCGTGGTCAACGCCCTGGCCAGGACCGTGCTCGCTCTGGACGACGAGATCGCTGACATCGACGCGCAGATCGCGGTTCGTTTCCGAGAGCACCGCCACGCGGAAGTCATCCTCAGCATGCCCGGGATGGGCCCTTTGCTGGGGGCGGAGTTCATCGCCTGCACCGGCGGCGACATGGACGCCTTCGGCAGCGCGGGCCGGCTTGCCGGCGTCGCCGGTCTCGCACCGGTCCCGCGGGACTCCGGTCGCATCAGCGGCAACATGCGCCGACCACACCGCTACCACCGCCGGCTCCTGCGGGTCTTCTACCTCTCCGCCCAGATCGCTGCCCGCTTCTGCCCCACGTCCAAGACCTTCTACGACCGCAAGCGAGCCGAAGGCAAGAGCCACAAACAAGCAGTCCTTGCCCTCGCTCGCCGCCGCCTCGACGTTCTGTGGGCCCTCATCCGCGACCAACAAGTTGATCACCAGTTCGCTGGAGGCCGTGGGGAGGAGCTGCTGTGACAGAGATCGAGGTCCCGGGGCCTGAGCCCGACTGGCAGCCGGCTACACAGCCGCCGTACTACACCGGCAGAAATCCCGCCCATCAGTACAGCGTCTGGGAGCACTCCGCCCCGCTATTCCAGATGATCGGAGTGCTGGCGCTGCCGGTGCGGCCCGTGGCCCAGCGGCTGCGTCTGCACGTGGAGCGGTCGTGGGACGGGCTGGACGACCTCGACGTCGTACTGTTCCGGCTGAAGGGATTCAGCTTTGCGATCAGCAAGCATGACGGCAATCCGGTCGGCGTCTCGTATGTCTGGCTCACCCAGCCGCACGAGCAAGCCGACAAGGCCCTGGACACCCTCCTAGAGGTAGTCGGGATCGGGGAGGACGCCGTCGCATTCCGCGGAGACGCTCACGAGGACCCAGCAGAGCGGACCGCCACGGCGCAGGATGCTGGCTCTCCGGATGAAGTCACTGACGTCACCTTGCCGACCTCTCTTTGGGCAAGGTTCCGGCGTGCCATCGGCAGGACCCAGTAAGCACCTTCGACGCTTGACCACGGTCATTGGGAATCGGTCACGGCGACTCGCATCGGTGGTCGCCGTGACCGATCTGCCGCTCAGTGGTCAGTCTGGCCAGATAACCCGCACGCTTCGGGGCTGCCACGGACGAGACGAAGCGGCAGCCCCGGGGGGACCGGCTACGGTGCTCCGGTCACGCCTGGCTCTGTGCTCCTGTTCCTCCGTCTTCTTCGCCTAGGTCACCGGCCGCCCTGCAGGATGCGCAGGACCTCCCGAGCCGTGCGCCGGCTTCTCCGGGCGTCCAGGGCCAGCCTCTGCAGGTGGTCATGGTCGGTGGCGCACTTGTTCCAGAGCTGCCGGTCCATATCGCGGGGGCGTTCTCGTGGCAGAAGGGACCCCAGGCCAGATTCGGAGGGGATCGCTATGCCGTCGAGGAAGCGTTGAAGCCATCCGGCTGAGACCCCCTCGCCTCGCTGTGTGCCTTCTGGCCACCAGTACATGAAGTGGGGGCGGTACGTCTTGACCCAGTTGTTCAACGCCTCGGTGAAGCGCTCCTGCTCGGGGACCGGATCGAGTTGAACAGGAGTCGTCGGGGGCTCCGTGCGGCTCCTGCGCGCCTTCTCCAACTTCGCCCGTCTCGCGAAAAGCCATGTGATGTCGGCGGAGCGAGTCCTCCTCCGTGGAGCTTCGACCATCAGGATCTGCTCGAGCAGCAGCTGGCTGGGGAGCCGTTCGCCCGCCAGCACCGCGTACACCGTGGAGCGGGAGATCTCCTGCCACAGAGTGATCTCCCGCACCGAATAGCCGTTGCTACTGACCGCGTCCCGCAGCCGCTCGGCGAACTCCGACAACTCGCCGGAATCGGGGCTAACTGGCTTCCAGTGTGCGGTCATTGCCTCTCTCCTGATGTCCCGTGATGTCCTGCGACAACTAGTGATTCAGTAGCGTGCCATCCGCGGCACTCGGCCGTCACCGGAAACGGCGACGGCCCCCTGCGCCAACAGGGAGCCGCCTTCACGAATGCATGGACGTACTCGACCGAAGGAGAAGTCATCCACACCAACGACGACCGTATGCGCAAGCACGACCCGCAGCCAAGGTCTGACCAGCCAGGAGCAGCCCGACGGCTGGCCGGTACAGCTGCTGAAGGCCTTGTGAAGGGGGCTGCAACGTCCCTCGGGGCGCTGCTCGTTTCCGCCGGAATCCTGTGGTGGAACACCCACCACTGACGTAGTCGGCGGGGCGCCGAGTCCGTTTACGGCGCTGGTGCCCCGCCGACGCATCATGGCCGCTGTGGACGGTCACGCATTTCCCCACCCGGAACGTCACGTAATGGGCCACCGGGACGACGGTCTCACGACCGTGGTGTGCATGGGGACGACGACCGTGTGTCAAGATCCCCAAAGTCCCCGGGCGTTCCAGGCCACCTGATGTCTCCATCCAACCCGTGACTGCTGGGTGAACCGTTCAGGCGGGCCAGGTGCCGAGTGCGTGGGCCAGGCGGTTGCTCTGCTCGCGGGTGATGCCCTGGGCGAGGCTAGTCCCGCACCGCGGACTCATGTACCCGTCACAGTGCAGAATTCCGAGGAAGGGCTCTTGGCTGGCCGAGAGCGGAGAGGTAGCAGGAAGCGTCCATTCAGCCGGCTCCCACAAGGGGTGGTCGGCGAGGAGCGCTACCGCGAGAGGCGGGGCCAGCGCAGTGGGTACACCCGCCTGCGCCAGAGCGCCGCCGAGCACGGCTGCGGCGTCCTCTGGCAAGTCCTGGTCGCCGAGGGCGGGCAGCAGGAGGAGCAGGCGCGCATATTCGGCGTGGACTCCTGGAGCGTTGAGGTCAGGGGTGCGGGCGATGTGGTGGAGCTCTCGCCAAGACAAGCCGGGGCCAGCCTGGTGGCCGCTGACGGTGGCCAGGTGGCCGTGCCGTCCCCACTCGGGGTGGGTGATGAAGTACTCCGTTTCCGGGTCGTCGGGAAAGTTGCGTCCGAGGACCAGCGCGGTGTGGCCATCACCAAACGGGATCCGGAAGACGGGCCAGTGATCCGCGTCGCCGAGCGCATCGCAGGCCGCATCGGCATCAGCCCCGTCAACACCGAACGGATACAAAGAAGCGTCGTGCTCCTCGGTCTGGCTCAGCCACATCAGGTAGGCCGCCCAGAACCCCGGCAGCGCCAGCAGTTCCTCCCCCGCGACAATCGGGGTGTTCTCGAATCCCTTGATCAGCACTGGTCCAGACTCTCACCCGCCTACGACAGCCCGTACACGGCTCGGTGGCTCCACCAAGCGGTGCTGTCTCTCTTCGACCCACGCCTCAGCTCCAGTGGGGAATTACGTGACGCTGATCATGAAGATCCTGGGGAATTGCGTGACCGCTGACAGCCGCCTCCCGCTTCCGGGCCATGATCTATATTCGCCGCGTCCTGGACCTGGTGCCATCGGCCGACCAGCGGCGGTGGCGTTCGTAGACGGTCTGCCAGGATCCGTAGCGTTCGGGCAGGTCACGCCAGGGAATCCCGGTCCGTGTCCGGTAGAGCACCCCGTTGACCACGGTCCGGTGGTCGGCCCACCGCCCACCCGGCCCGCCGGTCTCCGGCAGTAGCGGGGCTATGCGATCCCACTGAGCATTCGTCAGTTCATGCCGACGCACGATGACCGACTCTTGCCCGGAACGGCAGCAGATCCACCACCCCGGGCAAGAGCCATCAGACACCGCCTAGTGGTAGGCCCAGAGGTAGTAGTAGCCGTCGGTGTGCGGGCCGCGGCACTGGGTCGGCCATCCCGTGGCGTAGGTCAGCTCGTTGGCATCCCAATTGCACTCGATCGCCCAGTAGTACCTGGCCCCGGTGTACTGCCACCGGGGCGCGGCGGTAGCGGCGTCGCCGACGGTGCTCGCCTGCACCGCCACGTGCGGAGCGACCCCGCCCGAGGATCCCGAGGGTGCCGCTTGCGCCGGAACGGCCATAGCGCCGACAGCCAGTGCCGCCCCCACCCCGATAGCAGCCAGTTTCTTGCGAATGCCCATGCTTCTCCTTCGTCGTGGGCCGGCCACGCCAGGCGGCGGGCGGCCGAATGTGCATGCTCTTCATGCACTCGCTTTCGCCGCTTTCCGCGGCAGGGATCGGGCCTTGGCGAGCATCCTCTGCTTGACCACTGAGCTGGACTCATACGTCTCAGCAGCGGCTGCTGTAGTCCCCCTCGCTTCCGTGCATCGTGACGGGCGCCCGCGTGACCGATCAGGTACACCCTGCGCCCAGCCCGGTGCGGAGTTCGACTCGTTTCGGCCTGTCCCGAAACGAGAGCGATGGGAAGGATCACCAGGGGAGAGGGGGATGTCGTGCTACGGGTTCACTTCACTGTCGAGGACCTGGCGCAGGTGCAGGTCACGGTGCTGGGGCCGCTGGCAGAGACGCAGCTGAGCCTGCAGACTGTGCAGCGGCGTGACCGTGAGGCGCTGTTCGGTGGTTGGCGTGCGCGTACCGGTCCGCAGATCGGCGCCGATGGGAGGGAAACGGCGCGGTTTCTCAGCTCTTCTGCTGGGGGCCTGGTCGATCTGTTCACTCTCGTGGGCGCGGTGGGCTGTATGGACGAGGGGATAGAGCGGCTGATCAGTGCGTCGGACCGGCGGCTGCGCGCGGAGTTCTCCGTACTTCCGCGCGCGAGTACGCGGCGGGCACCGTGGCTGGCCGAAGCGATGGATGGCGACCCGCGGACGGTGCGAAGGATGGCCGTCGCGTTACAGGGCTGGAGCCGGGTGGCGGTTGACCCGTACTGGGGGCGTATCGACCAGCACCTGGTGGGGGAGGTGGCCCGGCGTGGGCGGCTCATGGTGCAGGGCGGGGCAGGGGCACTGCTGGACAGTCTGTGCCCGATGGCCGTGTGGCAGCCCCCCGTGCTCGAGATTCCGGGCTATCGGCCCCTGATCCACCCGGAGGCCGACTTCCACTTGGGGGGCCGTCCGTTCATTCTGGCCCCGTCGGTGTTCTGCGAGCCGGTTCCACAGCTGTTCGCCAGCCCCCAGGCCGAGACGGTCGTCATGGTGTATCCGGCTCTGAACAACCCGGTCCACGCGGCTGCCCTTTGGGCTTCCCCCACGGATATGCGCCAGGTCGATGCCCCGGTACCGCCAACTCTATCCGCACTCCTCGGCCGTACCAGGGCAATCGTGCTGTGCGTGATAGCCGACCATCCTGCGTGCACTACTACGCAGCTCGCGCAGCTGGCGGGCATATCACCGGCCAGCGCCAGCGAGCACGCCACCACCCTGCGCAGCGCCGGGCTGACCGCTTTGACCCGGCAGCGGAAGGTCGCCCTGCACACGCTGACCCATCTCGGCCTCACCCTGCTAAACACCAACGGTTCCGTAGCATGCGGGCTAGCCGCACCCGCAAGGGTCTATGCGCACCCTGGAGTGCCGTTTCTTCGGTGAATCCGCGCCCCCGCCCGAGTGACGGGCCCGCGGCCCGCCTTCCGGACAGGCTGACGGGGGGCTACAACCCTGGGCGTGATCAAGAACCTGCTGCTGCGCGGCCTGCCCGCGCTCGCCCTCGCCGCCCTGCCCCTGCTCGCCACCGCCGCTCCGGCCTCCGCCGACGGCCCGGCCTCGGCCGTCACCCGGCCCGCCAAGTCGGACACGACGTCCCTGTTCGAGGGCATCGACCGCATCCCCGCGGCCGCCGAGTCCCGCGACGGCTACGTCCGCACCGCCTTCAAGCACTGGAACGCCGGCGCCATCGCCGACGACGGCTGCAACACCCGAGCCGAAGTTCTCCTCCAGGAAGCCGTCGACTATCCCGAGATCGCCCCGGGCTGCAAGCTCACCGGCGGACGCTGGTTCTCCCCGTACGACGACACCTGGGTCACCGCAGCCACCGGCCTGGACGTGGACCATCTCGTCCCGCTTGCCGAGAGCTGGGACTCCGGAGCCTCGGCCTGGACCGCCAAGCGCCGCGAGGCCTACGCCAACGACCTCGCCACCCCGACCTCGCTGATCGCAGTCACCGCGAAGTCCAACCGCGCCAAGGCCGACAAGGACCCGGCCGAGTGGCTGCCGCCGACCACCACCTACCACTGCACCTACGTCACTGGCTGGGTCGAGACCAAGCTCCGCTGGTCCCTGACCGCCGACGACCGCGAGCGCGAGGCGCTCCTGGGCCTCGCCGAAGACTGCCCCGGCGCCACCGTCACCTACGAGACCGTCCCCTTCGACACCGCGAAGTAGACGCGCCCTTTCTACAGGGGCACGGCCAGACGGGATCCGATGCGAAAGCGCATCTCCCCGGCGGCATGACGGACCTCCTCGGGCTGCTCGTCATCGTCGAGCACTCCGAAGAGGATCGTCAGGGCTCGCGCCTCGTCCTCGCTGATCAGCTTCAGGCGCGGCTCGGTGACCCCGTCGAGGAGCACGTCCAGCAACTCGTCGTCCATACCCAGAACAACGCGAGACCGGTTCGGCCGTCACGAAAGCAGGCGGCCGAGCCAGGCATCCCGTCCTCGGCTCCCGGTCAGGGGTTGCGGACGACCGCCCCGGACACGAACCAAGCCGATCGAGTGGCGAGGCAAGCCGGCTCACGGCTCACGTTACGGGGCCTGATCCGGATGGCCACTCAACCAGGAACGCGAGGCCCTGCGTCTACTCCGAGGACGTGACCAAGTGTGGTGGTGAAAGCCCCGACTTCCTTACGGATCTGCTGTTCGGTGCTGTCCGGCGTCGCGAAATAGGCTGCTTGCTCCCCAGCCTGGGCCATCAGCGCCGGGCGCCGCTGCTGATACCCAGCCCACGCCCGGCGGTGGAGCTCCCGCGCGTACAGGAGTTCCTTTGCCTTCACGGACTCCGCCTTCAGCTGCTGATTGACCTCCCAGTGGAACCGCCACTGTGCCACCGCAACGTCCACGCTCATGGGCGTCACAGCAGGTCCGATCCGCCGTTCGGTCCCGTGGAGACCGTATGCGCGGGCGTGTGCGCGCCACGGGCTGGACAAGTCCTTCAATGCCTC
Source organism: Streptomyces sp. R33 (assembly GCF_041200175.1). Classification (NCBI taxonomy): domain Bacteria; kingdom Bacillati; phylum Actinomycetota; class Actinomycetes; order Kitasatosporales; family Streptomycetaceae; genus Streptomyces; species Streptomyces sp. R33. The sequence continues at coordinate 323,422 of NZ_CP165728.1, forward strand.
GGTGAGCAGATCCCAACGCGGCTGCTTGGTCCGCTCACCCTCTTGAAGTAGGTGCTCGACAAGTCGGCGCTGATTCCTGGTCGCTGTGGGGTGGGCGAACTGCTCGATGACGGCCCGCGAGGACTTCTTGCGGGAGGCAATGCTGTGCAATCCGGTCTCCTCAGCCCATGTCCGAAGTGCCCGTCGAGCCTGGTTGACGGGGATCACCGAAGCACCCAGCGGGCTGGTCAGCCACATCTGGATCACGATCGGCATCATCGTCCGATAGGGCACCCGGCCCAGCGGTGAGTGACGCCTCGCCTTCATCAGCTCGGAGAACAGGCGCCGCTGCTCCGGGGGAAAGACGCGTGGGTCGCTGCCGCGCTGGGTGGACTTACGCGGCTGCGGACTGGCCAGCAAGCCGACTTCGACGTAGTCCTTGACCAGGCGGGGGCTGACCTGCTGCACCCCGAGCTGGCGGGCGTCTTCCACCAGGTCTTCCGTCGTACCGGGAAGCCAGTGCTGCTGAGGCTCTGTCACGTTCTGGAACGTACACCGAGATTCGCGCCTTCTAGCAGGACTGCACTCGGTGGCCCCCGGCAGGGTGATTGGTGTCCGAAACCGCCCCGCGCCGGTCATTCCTTGCCCAGGTCTTCCGGCACGGGGCCGATCCCTTGGGAGGGCTTTCATGTCCCACCGTATGCGCCGATCCGCTCACCACCCCCGACACCGCTGCCGACGTACCCGGCAGGACCTGCTCCGGGTCGGCACGCAGACGGTGCTCGGGGCCGTCGTCTCAGCCGCGATGACCACCCTGATTGGTGCGCTGCTGAACCTGCTCCATCACCGCTGAGCATCGCGGCCGCCACGGCGGAGTCCGAGCGCGACTACATCCGCGACCGGATGCTCGAAGGCCAGGAGAGCGCCCGCAAAGCCGGCCGCCACGGCGGGCGCCCCTCCATCACCGACGGGGACATGGCCACCCTCGCCAAGTTCCTGCACACCCAGGGCGTACCCGTCCCCGACATCGTGCAGCGGCTCACGATCCCCAAGGGGAAGAACGCGGGCAAGCGCCCGTCCGTACGGACCGTCCATCGCCTGCTCGGCTAGAGCGCTTTGCCGCGTACCGCGACCGCGCGGCGCGTTCGACGAGGCGCTGAACCCGCTCTATGGCATCAACCTCTCGGCCGCTGAGCGGACACAGGGAAAGCCGGTGCCTGCAGCAGGCACCGGCTCTCGAGCGGTCGTGCGCCAACACGGACCCGCGTTTTCCCTGCTCATGCCGTGGTTGGAGCCAATAGCGATCAGGGTTTCCTCCGCGCAGGCCGTACGGCCCGCGCCAGGTTCCGCATGGTCGCAGGAGCCCTTGCTTGCAAGCAAGGCCGATTGGGGCGCCCGTGCATCAACCGCCCGCTACCACGAAAGCCTGACATCTCAAGCATCCAGAGTGAGTCGCGTGTTGCCGCAGCTTAAAACGGCACGCGCGGATGTACGGCGACCGCTTGTGACGGCTTTCACGATTCGACACGCGAGCCAGGCATGCATCAAACGGCACCGACATTGAGTGCGGATGTCGGAGCTGCGTGATGGGGCTGCCAACATCTATGTCCACAGACCACGCCGAGGGCGGCGCCAACCGCCCTGTGATCTGTACCCGGTTGGAGCCAATAGCGCGGTCCGGCGGCCTCGGTCGCCGGTCCCGCCTCATCAGGAGTACGCGTCATGCCCCAGAACAACCCTGCCCTGCCCTGCGAGATCCAGCAGCCCATTCCTCGTCGGCTGCACGCCCCGGACGCCGTCGTCATCATCGTCATCGTCCTGACCGCAGCGGCGCTGAACATCCGGGGTCTCCCCGTCACCGATGTCCTGCAGCTGCTCGCAGGCGCGAGCCTGCTGGCGATCGTGCTGGTAGGGCTCAGCACCTCAGCGCCCGCACGTGCACTTCGGCTCGCCCTCCGGGCCGCCGCAGCTGGCGCCACCGTCTGAGGCCGCAGCCATGGGACGCCCCGAGAAGCCGATCGGCACCGACAACAAGGCACTGCGGGAACTCGCCGAGTGGCTGCGCGCGCAGCGACGGCGCATGGGTCAGCCCAGCTACCGTGCGCTGGCCTCGGGGACCGGCGTGCACGCCACGACCCTGCAGCGGGCCGCATCCGGAGAATCCGTACCCAAGCTCCGTGTAGTCCTGCTCTACGCCTTCGCCTGTGACGCATCCGCAGACACTGCGGAGGCGCTGTGGAAGGAAGCCCGCTACGTCGAGGCCCGGGCCCGGCGCGGTCGCGGCCCCCACCACAACGTCAGCCCTCCGGCCCTGGTCCGGGACTTTGCCGATCTCAGCACGCAGCTGCGGCATCTCTATGAGCGTGCGGGGTCGCCCACGCTCCGGGAGATGGAACAGCGGGCTGGCGGGTTCGGGCTGCTGCCCCGCAGCACAGCCCACCGGATCGTGCACCGCCGGGCGGTACCGCATTCGGCCGCCCAGTTCCGGGCCTTCCTCCGCGCCTGCCAGGTACCCGAGGCAGCACTGCCGGCGTGGGACGAGGCATGGAGTCGTGCATGGCGCCACGAGAAGCGCGACACGCTCGAAGCCGCCCCGTTCACCATCCCGCTCAGAGACGGGAACAACATCATCTGGAGCAAGGCCTACATTCGGGAGAACCGGTTCGCAAGCAGAGTCAGACTTTTCGGCTTCGAGACGCAGGCCCGTCAGATTCCCGTGGAGCTCAGCCGCGATCCCGCAGCACGGAGCAGGCGCCTTCGCCGCCGTGGTGGCGGCCATCACCGCCCCGTACAGCGGTCACTCCTGCCCGGTTTCCCCGACGAGTAACAGGGGCCCGGGGGGCGAGGAAGACTTCCTCGCCCCCCGGGGCGGTGCCACGGCAGGTCCCGTCAGCCGGGGCAGACCGCCGCGCTCACTCACTCGGATCAAGCAGGAAACGACGTACCCGGTCTGCTGGAGAGGGGCTCGGTGGTCTGGCGCATGGGAAACGAATCTGCCCCGTGATCACGTGGAGTGATCGCGGGGCAGGATAAGCGGGTCGGTCAGTTGAACTGAAAGGCGCTTTCCTCGGCGTCCTCGAAGAGCTTCACGATCTTTTCCCTGAGCAGCAGCATGCTGTCGAGCCTGGTGATGAACTGGGCCTTCAACCAGCGCTCAGCTTGTTCTTTATGGTCGGGTCGGCTGACTGTCCGTGACGACTGTTACGGTCGCGGCTGTGACTGAGCGGCTTCCTGAGTTCCCGTACCACCCCGACCCCGTCGCCACGGGCGTGGTCGTTCCTTCGGATATGGGGTGCCGGTAAGAACCGTGTCACCAGCCGCAAACGGCGGTGATCACTCCTTGGGTTTGGTCGGCCGCGGCAGCTCGGCCGTGGTGGTCGCCTCGGCGAGCGCCTGGCGGCCGCCCTTCAGCTCGGGCACGTAGTTGTAGATGGTGTTGCGGGAGACGCCGAGCAGCTTCGCGATCGAGGTCACGGTGTTCTCGGGGCGGGTGAGCAGGTCGCGGGCGTGACGTACTTGCTCCGGCGTCACGGCCGGCGGGCGGCCGAGGCGGGCGCCGCGGGCGCGGGCGGCGTCCAGGCCCTCGTTGGTGCCCTGCACGATGAGTTCGCGGATGAACTCCGCGAGGGCGGCGAAGACGTGGAAGACCAAGCGCCCGCCGGGCGTGGTGGTGTCGAGTGCCTCGTGCAGCGAGGTGAAGCCGACGCCGCGCTTGCGCAGGCCGGACACGATGGCGATGAGGTCTTGGATGGAGCGGCCGAGCCGGTCGAGCGACGGGACGACGAGGGTGTCGCCGGGCCGCAGGTAGTCGAGGGCCTTCCAGAGTTCTTCGCGCTCGGCGTTCTTGCCGGACTTCTTGTCCGAGAAGATCCGGCTGCATCCGGCATCGGTGAGCGCGCAGATCTGCCGGTCGAGCAGTTGCCTCTTGGTGGACACACGTGCGTATCCCACAAGGTCACCGGTGCGTATGGCCGGAACGGGGGCGAGGAGATCGGCGGTGTCGTCGTCCGGAGGCTGCTGCACCCCCAGATCGTACAGAAAGGGGTCATGCCGAAGTTCTTGAGCATGCCGACTTTTTGACACCGTTTTGTGGGCATGATCCGGCGCCGACTCGGCCGCAGACGTACGCTTACCGATCTTGCTCATCAATCGGTCGATTGATCAACACTTCTGCTTTTGCCTTCTACTCGCCAACTGGCCAGGGCCTTCCGGGTGCGGAGGGTGTCGGGGTGGTCGGGACCCAACACCCGTTCCATGTCGGGCAGCAGCTGCTCATAGGCGGTGGCGGCGCCGACCGCATCCCCCGCCTCCCCCCGGAGGACCGCGAGGACCTCCCGGGTGTCGAGGGTGTAGGGGTGGTCGGGTCCCAGCACCAGCAGCATCTGTTCCAGCACTGATTCGCAGGCGGTGGCGGCGCCGACCGAATCCCCCGTCACGCCCCGCCAGTGAGCAAGGGCGGCCCGGGTGGCGAGGGTGTAGGGGTGGTGGGGTCCCAGCACCAGCAGCATCTGTTCCAGCACTGATTCGCAGGCGGTGGCGGCGCCGACCGGATCCCCCGCCTTGCCCCGCCAGTGAGCAAGGGTGGCCTGGGTGCCGAGGGTGAGGGGGTGGTCGGGTCCCAGCACCCGCTCCCTGTCGGGCAGCAGCTGCTCATAGGCGGCGGCGGCGCCGACCGCATCCCCCGACTCGCCCCGGAAGTGGGCCTGGTTGTGCCGGGCGTTGAGGATGTAGGGGTGGTCGGGTCCCAGCACCGGCAGCATCTGTTCCAGTACTGATTCGTAGGCGGTGGCGGCGCCGACCGCATCGCCTGCCAGTCCCCGCCAGCCGGCGAGGGTGTTCCGGGTGTTCAGGGTGTCGGGGTGGTCGGGCCCCAGCACCCGCTCCCTGTCTGGGAGCAGCCGCTCGAATGCGGCGGCCGCGCCGATCGCATCCCCCGACTCGCCCCGCCAGTAGGCGGCAATGTGGCGGGTAGCGAGGGTGTCGGGGTGATCGGGTCCCAGGTGGTGCTGGGTGGTGTCGGCCAGGTGCTGGAAGTGGTGGAGGGCAGCCGTGACCTGGCCGGCCTCGCCGAGGCTCTTACCGGTGCGGAAGAGCACGGGGTGGGCGTCGGGCTGGTGCAGGGCGTCTTCGGCGTGGAGGGTGAGCGCTTCGGTGTTGGCGCGAAGGGCTTGGGCAAGGGTGGTGTCGCGTTCCACCTGGGGCCAGGCTGCGATCAGGGCGTCGGCGGCCGTCCGGACGAGTTGGCCGTGCTGGTCGGCGGAGAGGCTGTCTCGGACGGCGCGCTGGAGGAGTTGGTGGACGCGGACAGTGTGGTGTGGGCGGTTGGGATTGTGGTCGATCAGGCTCAGGCGGTGCAGCGCACGCAGCGCCTGAGCGGCGTCTGAGGGCGCGACCTCTCCGGCCTGTGTCTGTCCTGGGGCAGCAGTACGGTGCCGGCCAAGGTGGTTGAGGGCTGGCGGGCTGGTCAGAACGGTGGCGGGAATGCCGTTGGGGTCGAGCATCGCCACGAGCTGCAGCATGGGGCGGGCCAGACCCGTCGGCGGGAGTTGGTCGGCGCAATCGATAGACAGGGACCAAGCGGCGGCGGCGGTAGTGGCCTGGTCGTCAGGCAGCCCAGAGGGGTCGGGCAGCGCGTCGGTGAGGGTGTGCGCGCGGTCGGTCAGCCGGTGTCGGTAGGTGGCGCAGTCCAGGCCGACGTCGAGGAGGTAGGCGGCGGCCTGGGACAGCGCGAGCGGCAGGCATCCGAGGTCGTCGGCGAGGCCGGCGAGCTGGGCGGCGGGTTCGTTGCGGTCATGCGCGGCCAGGGCCGTGATGAGGTAGGAGGTGGCCTCGTCCTCGGTGAACAGGCCTACCGGTACCAGTTGACGGCCGTGTCCGGTGAGAGCGGCGTCACGGCGGCGGGTGGTGACAAGGGTACGGCCGTGCGTGCTGGCGGGGGGCCACAGGCCGCGGAGGTCGGCTGGGTCGGCGAGGTCGTCGAGTACGACCAGCCAGCGGTGCGCGGTGCCGGGCTTGGGCTCCAGCCAGGCCAGGAACGCGCGTGCGGCGAGCTCCGGGTCGGCGGGGTCGGAGCCGAGTACCTCGACCGCGGCCTGGGCGTAACCTGTGACGACCGCGTCGCGGGTGGCGGCGGTGACCCATACCAGCAGGTCCAGCTTCCCGGCCTGCCACTGGGTGCGGGCGTGGTGGGCAGCGAGCTGGGTCTTGCCGACTCCACCCAGGCCGGCCAATACCTGGCTGAGCACCACGGTGCCCTCGCCGTCTACCGTGTGCTCCAGTTGCTGGGCGATGGCACGGTCCTGGAAGCAGTCGGCTTGCCGGGGCAGTACGCCGACCTGGTGCGGCCCAGTCACCGGGGGACGTGATGCGGCGTAATAGTTGACCTTGTCGGCCTGGCCGACTGCGAAGCTGTGACCGAGGGCCGTGACACTTCCTGGTACGCCGATGGAGCCGGGTGCCAGGGGAAGGCTGGCCGGTCCGCTCAGTCCCCGGGCGGATCCGGCGTCGGAGGGGGGCTGATATGCGCACCCCCATGGATGACCCCGGCCGCGATTGAGCTGCCCTCGGCACGGATGTTTGTGTTCCCCCCTGTAGCCACTCCGCCCGGCCCGGCCGTCACCCGGACCTCTGGGACGTGCTCGGCTAGCAGGGCACGCAGCTGCGCGGCGGCTTGGTCGCGCTCTGCCTCGTCCAGGCTCTCCAGGAGAGCCTCGATGCGGGCCTGCCAGGAGGCCTTCTGTACAAGCCGCGCCCGCTCCACCTGGCCTGGGTCGGTGGTGTGCAGGGCGGTTGCGGTCTGGTCAAGGCGCTCCAGTTCCGCCTGCTCCCGCTGGGCGTCGCCCCGCCCGAACCAACGCGCTACCGCCTGCCGGAATGCGTTCCACGCATCTGTCCCCGCAGCCTGTACGACCGCGGTGCCGCCAGCTGCAGCCAGCGCCTCCACCAGCATCTTCCGGCCTCCTCGCCTGAGCGGCCTCTCTTAAAAACCGTAACGCCGCACGAGGCGCCCCGCAGGTGACGCGACGCGGGCGTAGAGCCTCGCCGGGCGAGCCTGGGAAGTGAGGTAGGGGCACAGCCACGGTCGATGTCACACACGGTGTCCTGTCGGCTGCGCAGCGCCCGCATCGGGCGCGGTGCGGGGGCCGGGCATGGTCACCGCTGAGAGGTTCAGGCGGGTGCCCATGTCGAGGTTGACCTCGCCGTACGGGCGGACATGAGACCAGAACAGTGGGGTCAGGCCGCGCCGGTCGGCGGGAGTGAGGAGGTCGGCCCACTCAGGTTCGCCGAGGACGTCCTGGAGCATCAGGGTGTTCACGTAGACCAGGGCGGATTGCAGGATGCGCAGGCACAGGACGAACATCTCCTGCTCGTCGCGCCGGTTCGAGGCGATTTCCCCGCCCTTGCCGTAGGCGATCACGGAGTTCGCGCCGTTGGAGGCCTCCATGACGTTCAGGCCCTCTTCGATCTCCCGCTGGAGGTCCCGCAGCCGAAGGTAGCGGGCCACGAAGATGGTCTTCTGGGCGCGCCCGACTTCCAGCATGGCCGCGTAGGTGGGGTGGGAGGCGTTGCGGGTGAAGCGGCGCAGGATCGCCTCGGTGGACGCGGTGCGGGTACGGATCGCGGTCGCATACTTGATCATCTGGTCGTACTGCTGGGCGATGAGCTCCCAGCGGATCGGCCGGGTCAGGGCCGGGGTGAGCTGCGGGTAGGCGTCCGGGTCGCCGGCCACCGGCCGGTACAGCTTGACCTTGTTGATCCGCTTGATCCTGGGCAGCAGGTCGAAGTTCAGCAGCCTCGTGATGCCGAACCCGATCTCCGACTGGCCGTGGCTGTCCGTGTAGTTGGCTTCAACGTCCATGGTCGTGCCGTGCCGCATGGCGCCCTCGATCATCGCGGCGACCTCGGAGGCCGTGCAGTTGATCAGCTGGGAGTGGATGGCCAGGGACTTCTTCTCCACGTGCCAGTAGATGAGCACCCCGCGGCCGCCGTAGCGCGAATGCCACTCGGTGAACAGATTCTGGTCGTACGCCCGGACGTGGGTGGAGTCGGAGGCGACCGCGGTCGAGCCCTGGCCCCACAGCTCGGAGCTGCGGGCGGCAAAGGTGGCGTTTGCGATCTGGACGGCGATGGCACGGGCCGCCTCGGCGGACAGATACCGGCGCCGTACGTACCGCAGCTCATCCTCGGTGTGGCCGTGGCCACCGGACGCCACAGCCTTGATCCCCGTGTTCGTGCCGTACGCGTAGATGACCAGCAGCAGGCGTTCGGCCAGCACCTCCGCCGAGAGGCTGCCGCCACCAGAGACGGAGGTGACCGCGTCCAGGCAGCCGGTCCGCAACACCGCTTCCTTCAGCATGTCGACCAGAGGCACGATGCCCCACCTGCGTTGCACCTCGGCCTTGATCCTGCGCAGATTGCGCGGTTCGGGCTGGGCCTCGGCCGCGGTCAGCCGGATCGCCCCGGACTTCCGCTCCGCGATGTCCAGCCAGGACAGCTTGGGCATCTGGTCGTTCAGCAAGGTCAGCTCGGCCGTCATCTGCTCGCGCAGCTCGTCGATGAACATCGAGGCGTCCAGCGGCTTGCGTAGCTCCCGGTAGTTCTCCGCCCGCCGTACGTCGAAGTCCTGTGGCAGGTCCTCATCCGGGTTGCGCCACTTGTCGGCGCCGACCACCCAGATCTCCTTGCACTTGAGCTGATCGCGCAGGGCCTGGAAGGCGACGACCTCGTAGACCATGCGCACCACCCGGAGCCGGCCGCGTTTGTCGGTGCGGTGGACGACCTCTGCCCAGTCCCCGCCCATCGCCTTGTGGACCGGCACCGTCTCGCCCAGCGGGTAGTACGTCGTGTTCCCGGCGTTCGCGTACCGCGCCACGAGCGCCAGGGCCTCGATCACGGGCCGGTGGGCGCGGTTGGAGGAGCGGAACTCCAGCACGTCCAGCAGCTTGATCAGCCCGCGCCGGTAGTGGTTGGTGTACGACGCCTTCAAAGTGGTCTGCACCGTCCGCCGGTAGACCGGGCCACGGGTCTTGAACTCGTGCACGAGCTCCCGCAGCGTCGCCTCGCCCCCGGACACCGCCGGGAAGACGACCTGCCGGACTGTCCCTTCCGGAGTGCCGAGCGATGCCTCGGCGAGCTTGAAGAGGATGTTCTCCTTGCCCGACACCTTCTTGAACGCGTTGATCAGCTGCTCGGTGACCTTCTTCTCCGCCCGCGCCCCGATCCTGTGCACGGTGAAGATCAGCAGCTCCACCAGTGTGTCGGTGATCTCGCGCTCCCGTTCGTGCAGGAGTGCGGCCAGAAGGGTCACCCGCAGCGGCACCGGGTGCGTCCGCAGATGGGAGGGCGACTCCACTGCGGCCCGCGCCCGCCAGCCGGCCAGCACCTTCGGTGCCACGTCGATGAACAGGTCCGGCGGCAGGCCGATTGCCCGCACCGCAAGGAGCTTGTCGATCTCGGTGAGCATCGTCTCCAGGCTCACGTTGCCCGGCGCTTCCTTGATCTTCCCCAGCACCGGCGGCCCGTCCTCGCCGTCGATGCCGCCGTCGCTGGGGCTGGCCTCGTCGTCCTGGTCGGTGCCGCCGGCCACGAGAGCCGTAATCCGCGCAACGCTCTCCGCGGTCAGCCGCGAGGAGATCCGTTCCGTCAACGCCTCCTCGGCCGCCCGTAGGGCAGCTGCGACGATCCGGTCGCACCGCCCCGGCCTGGGCGGCTCAATGCTCTCGACGCGGCAACGCGCCAGCAACTCCACCCGGACCTGCTCTGGCCTGCGTTCCTTGTGCGCAACGTGCTCGGCCAGATGAGCCGTCAGCTTCTCCGCATCCGCGACGCTGCACTCACGGAAACCGAGATGTCCCCGGATCTGCGCGCGGTGGTACTCGACCGTACGGCCCGTCCACTCGTAGAAGCCCAGCTCAGACGCAGGAACCTGCACCTGCCGAGCCACGAACTCCACGGCCTCGCCGGGCAGCTCCGCCCGGCCTCGGGGAAACCGGCCGTGTTGCGTGTAGAACTTCAGCAGGACGGCGAAGCCCAGCCGCGTCGCACCGCGCTTGCCGGACACAAGCACCTGCTCGTCCTTCAACAGCGTCCAGTGCTCGACAAGCTCATCCAGATCCAACGGGATACGGGCCACGTTCGTAGATCGTCCTCGCGCGGGCTCACACACCGCAGCCGTACGGTAGCGGGCTCACCCGCACGAGGGACACCCGGCAAGATCACCACCGTTTGCGGCTGGTGACAGGGTTCTTACCGGCACCCCGATATGACCTGTATCTGTTGTGGGCGGGGGCGCGGGTACATCTACACGGGCCCGGTGTACGCCGTCGAAGACCTCAAGGACCGACTGTGCCCGTGGTGCATCGCAAGCGGCAGCGTCGCCGAGCGGTTTGACGCGCACTTCACGGCAGGAACCTGCTTGGGTGACGACGTACCCCTCGAGGTCTTCTCGGCAGTCGACAGACACACTCCGGGCTTCCCGGCATCGCAGGAGCCCCAGTGGTTCTTCCACTGCGGCGAAGGCGCCGCCTATTTGGGTCGTGTCGGGTTTGCCGAACTCGCCGCTCACCCTGACGCGCTGGAGACACTGCGACAGGAGACGAGCGGTTGGGGCTGGCCGTCGGATCAGGTCGAGCACCACCTCGGCTCGCTGGACAAGGACGACCATCCAGCGCATCTGTTCCGATGCCGCGGTTGCGCGATCCACCTCGCATACTCCGACCTCGCATAAGCCTGCTTGAGGTCGAACGGTGCTACGAACGTGATCACTCTTTCAGGGATCCCGAAGACGTGAACACGGCCTTCGCCTGATCCTGTGCTCCGACCAAAGAGGCATCTGACCAGTTCAAAGGCCGTGGGGGAATGAATCTGCTGCATCACGATGGCCAGCGGGATGCGTTCGTCGTGGCGTCACACTTCCGGAACGACTTCTACGAATGTCTGACCAGGCGGCGCGATGGCCTGTTCGAGGTCGCGGACGCACTGCTGTGCGCGGACGGGCCGGTGACCACGCCGGTGGATCTGACACTGCTGGCTGAGCATCGTCGTGGGCACGGCGCCCTGTACGCGGCTTTGAACGAGGGTCGCATCGACGCGGGCCGACTGCGGCGGACACTGGCCGCGCTGCCCCAGCCGAAGGCCGCCGACGCACGGCTCGTCCTGGCGGTTGACGTGAGCAACTGGCTGCGGCCGGACGCGGAGTGCAGTGCGGACCGGCTGTTCTGCCACACCTTCGGCCGCGGCCGGGACCAGCACCTGATGATCCCCGGATGGCCGTACTCGTTCGTCGCCGCCCTCGAAGCAGGGCGGACATCGTGGTGCCAGCTGCTGGACGCCGTCCGGCTGGGGCCTGAGGACGATGTCGCAGAGGTCACCGCCGCCCAGGTCCGCCGCGTGGTCGAGGACCTGATCGCCGGGGGCCAGTGGCGCCAGGGCGACGCCGACATCCTCATCGTCTTCGACGCAGGCTACGATGCCCCGCGCATGGCCTACCTCCTTGGCGGCCTGCCCGTTGAAGTCCTGGGCCGGCTGCGGTCGGACCGCGTGATGCGCAAGCCCGTTCCGCGCCCTTGGATCTGCCCGCCCCAGGGTGGGCGGCCCCCGAAGCACGGTAAGGAGTTCCGCTTCGCCAAGCCGGAGAGCTGGGGCGAGCCGGACGAGGCCACCACACAGGTCACCGACCGGTACGGCACCGCCCAGGCCATGGCCTGGGACCGCATCCACCCCCGCCTCACCACTCGCTCGGCCTGGATTGACCACGACGGCGAACTACCCCTCATCGAGGGCACATTGATCCCCCTGCAGGTCGACCATCTGCCGGGCGGCGGAGATCCGCTGCCTCTGTGGCTGTGGTCCTCCCAGACTGGCATGACCGGAGCTGCCGTCGACCTGGGTTGGCAGGCGTTCCTCCGCCGGTTCGACCTGGAACACACCTTCCGGATAATCAAGCAGACCCTCGGCTGGACCCGACCGAAGATCCGCACCCCCGAGGCTGCGGACCGCTGGACCTGGCTGATCAACACCGCCCACACCCAGCTCCGCCTGACCCGTTCGCTGGCCGAGGACCTCCGCCGCCCCTGGGAGAAGCCCGCCGAGCCCGGCCGGCTCACCCCCGCCCGAGACCGGCGCGGGTTCCGGAACCTCCGCGCTCACTTGTCTTGCCCGGCACGTGCGCCGAAACCGAACCGGCCAGGCCCCGGCCGACCTCTCGGCTCGAAGAACCAGCGGCCCGCCACCCGCTACGACGTGGGCAAAACCGTCAGGCGCCCCGAGACCATCATCGAACGCGACCAGGCCAGACCATAAAGAACAAGCTCAGTGCCTGTTCCATATCCCCGTCGCCGCAGGTAGAGGCTCAGTTTCAGGGAGACCCGCCGCGAGACGCGTTCGGGGAGCGGTCACTGTGACCGCTCCCCGAACGGAAGTTCCTGGTTTCGATGAGCCTGTTGTGTAAGGTGCGGTGGTCACCGCCACCACCACGTCCCGGGCTCCCTGTCTGGGCCGACTTGCCGCACTCCGAGGTGCGGCGTGCCCTAGGTTTCGTCGGCTCGGTGGCGACCCTCGTCTCGGGCACCACCGAAGATCCTGTCGAGGCTTCGCCGTACCACTCCAAGGCCGAGGAAGAGCACGCCGACTCCCGTCACGAGCCCGCACACCGGCGCCACCCAGTGAGGCCCGATGCCGTTCATAAGACCTGCTACCCAGTCTCCGCCTTTGAGGCCTCCGACCGTCAGGATCAGGAACGTCACGGCGATGCTGGCGGGGGCGAAGGGGTGCGCCTTGAGGATCACCTCGAGGCCGTCGCTGCCACCCCGGATCTCGATGGAGTGGGGCTCCTTGAAGTGATCGACGATCTCCGGATAGGGGCCCCGCCGCTCCCCGACTTCGAAGATCGGCTCTTGCGGATCGCCACCCTGCGAGGGCTTGTGGCCCTTGTCTTTCGCCACGAGATGCTCCTCTCCCACCAAGCGGAACCTCATGCTCCGGATGAGGGCCCAGAGGTAGCGTACACCTTGCGTGCAAATTACGTACATATTTTGCTTCTCGAACGTAAATCAGCGTATGGTTGGGCCGCTCCCTGGGTAAGGGAATAGTCAGAAGCTCTGTGCCCAGGGGCCTGAGACGGACTGGTCTGCCCTCACCCGTCCTCTGAACCGTGTACTTAAGGAGGCGCAGATGCCGGAGACCGCTGAAGTGACCAAGAGCAGGGTTGGCCGCGGAAAGACGAGCCTGGTGGATCGCGTGACCGCGAACCTTCCTCCCCGAGCCGCACTGGCCCTGGAGCGGATCGTAGAACTGACCGGCTACAGCAAGACCGACTCGATCATCCGAGCCATTCAGGTCTATGCGTACCTGGAGGAGGTCTGGAGCGCCGGGGGTTCCGTCTCCGTGACGGAGAAGCCAGACGCCGAGCCCCAGCAGCTCAAGATTCTTTAGTGCGAGACAACGCAGGGCCCCTCCCGTTGGGAGGGGCCCTGCGCGTATGGCAAGCCTCGGGCCAAGCCCGCCGAATGCGGCGTGGATCAGGGCGGTCGCAGAGCCAGGTAACAGGCGGTCCCGCGCAGTGGTTGCACGGCCCGTAGACATGGCAGGGTGAGTGCCTGTTCCACGTCCCCGGTCGCGGTCGGCGGCGCTACCCTCGGAGTAGAGCCCTTCGGGCCGCGTTCGCCCCCGTCAACGGGGAGCCCGGGACGCGGTGGTAGCGGTGACCACCGCACCTTTCACAACAGGCTCATCGAAACAAGGAACTTCCGTTCGGGGAGCGGTCACAGTGACCGCTCCCCGAACGCGTCTCGCGGCGGGTCTCCCTGAAACTGAGCCTCTACCTGCGGCGACGGGGATATGGAACAGGCACTCACGGTCCATCCCACGAGGCTCGAGGAGCGAGGCAGAGGCCAGGGCGTGAGTCCAGCCGATGACCTGATCCCCGCTGGTACGTCTCCCGCCCGGCCTCCGCCCGAGCCTTGGCCACCCGCTCCAGCAGCTTCACCACCCCGGGCCGCACCACCCGCGCGGACGCGAGGTGTTCGCAGGCTAGACGGAACAGCAGGGACGGGGAGTCGTGCTCCATCGCGTGGGCGAGCAGGAACTCGTCCAGTTCCTTCAGCTCCAGCGCCTTCGCCGGCTTCCAGTTCAAGTACCGGGTCACTTCGCGCAGGGTGCCGGTGCGGGTCTGCTTCCGCTCGCCGTAGAACCGCAGCTCGCCCACGGGGATCTGCAAGTGCTCGGAGAGCCGGGCCACCGCCGCCGGGGGCGCCGAGGCGACGTCGTCCGGAACGAACCCGAGCCACGGCAGAGCACACAGCTGGACCGCCAGACCCAGCCGGTCCTTCGGGCTACGCCCGCGGCCCGGATCGATGAACCCCACGTCCGCCGACGTCAGGGTGAAGAACCGGATCAGCTCTTCCTTGTTGATCTCTGGAAAGCTGCGCAGCCGCGCCAGCTCGTCATCCGCGAACACACGGGTCGCCACCGAGACCCCCCGCCCTGTACGTGCCGAGCGTCCTGGAGCACGCCGCCGAGCTGCTCACCAGCCTGTGGGCCATAGGCGGTAAGCACTCCGTGCCGCCCGCTCGGCGGAGCTGGACTGGCAACGTGGCTGAAGGCGCGCTTGGCCTCGCCGCCTGCCCGTACGAGCGTGACCTGGAGACCGAGCGCACCGACTCGAAGGTCACCTCCCTGACGGGCTTCCTATCCAGGGCTCTGGTTTCCGAGGAGATCGGCCTCAGGGCCCAGCTCGGCGCACGCCGCGGCAGTGTCGTCGTAGACCGCGGCCCCTCCACCCCTCGAGGCGGACAAAGGGGCGACTCCGACATCCTTATGGCTCCGGCCTCCCTCGCCGGCGCCCACCAGGTTGCCGAGGTCATCCGGGCCTTCGTACACGGAGAGCTCGGTGATGTCTTCGCCCGCTGACCGCCACCCGATCTCGACCCAGCCACTGAACACGAGCAACTGCCCGCGGGCAGAAACGCCTGTGCCCCCGGAGAGGCCGGGGGCACGGGAAGCTCGTTCAGAAGGGTCACGTCTCTGAGCGGGCAAGGGACCTCAGGTGTCCGAAGTCCACGATCTCGTAGTACCGATTCGACCGGGTGCCGGGTGCCAGCTCGGTCAAGACCCCGACAGCCCTCAGGTTTGCGATGGCCTTCTCCACCGTGGTGCGGCCAAGTCCGAGCGCGTCGGCGATGTCGGCCTGGCTAGGGCCGTGGAGCGTGACCGCGCCGGTGGGCACCTGGTGGGTTCCGGTGCGGGTCCACCGGAAACGATCGACCCCCTTTCGGGACGGCGCGATCGCGAGGTACTCCAGAAGGCGCGCGACCCTGACCACCGGGTCCGCCTTCGTGGCCCCGTAGACCGACTCCACGATCCGGGAGCGCTCGTTGGTCAGTTGGGCGAGTAGGAGGGCCAGCACCGGCTCCTTCTCGATCAGCGTCGCGAACGTACGGGTGGTGACGCTCAGGCAAGATCCGATGTGCAGGAACTCGATGTGCGTTCCGGACCCGCGGGAACCAGACTCATCGATGCTGCTCTTCCGGAGCATCACCCGACTGATGTCGCCCAAGATCATGCCCGTCCTCCACAAGCGCGCGCTGCCGTGGGGGGTGGTCTCCTTGATGATGCCGCGGCCCATGATGTGGATCCACTCCGGGCCGTAGGCCAAGACATCACCTCGCTCCTGGGCCTCAATACGGCCAGCGAGCATCAGCGACTCCACCGCGTACGAGGGCAGGCCCAGCGACTTCAGGTACACGGAGACTGAGCTGTACGGCCAGGCCCGGAACCGCCGGGGCTCGTAGACCTCGACGACGTCGGTCATCGAGCACCCCCTCCGAGGCCGGTCCCGGCCTGCGGGAGCCCCGGGTTGGGCACAGCGGGGGCGACGACCTGCCCAGACGCAGGGGAGGGCGACTCAGCGAGGATCTTGACGACCGGCACGAGGGCACCGACGAGGACGGCCAAGGCCGTGATGACGACGGCGATGCGGCCGGCGGTCTTGTTGAGGTAGTGGATGGCGAAGCAGGCCGCCCCCACCACGATCGCGACGGTGAGTACCGCCGCGAGAATTCCAGACACGTGTACCCCTAGGGTATGGCGGCCGAGCCGTACTGGCCCCGAGGGGAAAGCACAGCTCGACCGCGTCTTCGGAATGATCTCGACTTGCGAAACGCATGACCGGTGAAGCTCGAACCCTGGCGAGGGGTCGAACCGGCTACACGGCAGAATACGCCACCCGAGTGACCCGACCGAAACTACCGCCGCCCGGAGGGAATTCATCCGAAACTGCGGGTCGGGGAAGCGCGTTCGGGATTCAACAAAGCTCTACCCAGAGATTGTTGATCGAGCGTCAAGATCCCTTGGGGTAACGCAAAGGCGGCCGCCCCCCCCAGGGGGTGCGACCGCCTTGATACGTGCTCTACGAGCACAAGAGATCAACAGGGGGAGCCACCCCCTGGTAGACCTCGGACGCTGAGCGAGACCATTCCAAAGCCGTGTCAGCTGAGAAACAGTGAAGACTGATAACCCGTCCCAGAATCCCCCCAGCGAGGGAAAGTGCACGCTCTCGGTGCCAAAATCCCCATGGGGGAGGGTTTTACATGCAGAAATCAGGACTTTGTGAACTTGTGAATGGTACCCCAAGATCTTCCAAGTCCCCATAGGGTTCCCAAACTTCTTGGACGAGGGAGCGGGCCCAGCCGTCGAAGGTAGCAATCCGGGGGGCAGGCTGCCCCCATGAACGCACCACGTCGACCTCAGGGTCTTGGTCCGAAGATGTCGTCGGCCTTCTTTCTCAGCACGTCCCGCCTCCTTCGACCTGCCGAACGTTCGGATGCTAGAGGCTCGAGGTTGTCCAATGTGGTGAGCTCGGTCCCGCCCGCGTTCCGGCGGATGTAGGCCAACGGACGATGCCGAGATCCCATACGCGCCCGGATGTGCGAGCGGGCCCGTCCCTGGGATCCAGGACGGGCCCGCTCGGTGTGCTCAGGACAGTGAGGACGGCGGCCGGGGCGGAGGGACGGCCCGCAGTAGCTCCCACAGAGGACGGGAGCCGCTGGCCCACTCGGCGAGGACCTTGCGGTCCACCAGGTGCAGGCACTGCGACCTGGCGAAGTCGACCGCGTTGCTCGTAATCCGGCCGTTGGTCAGCATCACCAGCACGTCCCCGCCGTGGACCTGTCTGCCCGTACCGTTGAGAACATGCAGATCAGGCGTGCCGACTGCTTTGCCGGACCAGCCGTCTTTCCGGTGCTTGCACTGGATCACCCACCGCCGCCCGTACGGGTCGGTCGCCTTCACGTCCGCCCCGTTGTCGCCGCGACCGCCGACCTGCTGCGCGTCCGCGCAGCCGTCCCGGTGCATGAGGTCCCGTACCGCGAACTCGAACTGCCGGTGGTGGAGCCGGTCGAGCTGCTCGACTGCGTACCGCAGGCCTCGCGCCCGGACCTGCTCCCACTGCGCCGCTTCCTTGCGCCGCCATGCCCAGGCCCCGCCCGCGCCGGCCGCCGCGAGGAGCACGAGGACCACGACCCAGGGGTGCGCGGCCAGCCATCGCAGCACCGCCATCACGAGACTTAGGGCCACCATTGTCAGCGGCGCGATCAGCGCCAGCTGCTCCAGGCCCGCGTTCTTGCGGCGCCGGGGACGACGGCTCCGGCTGGTCCGCCGCCGTGCCGGCGGGCGCGGGCTCATCGGCCGGTCCCGGAGCTGGGGAAGACGATGGGATACGAGACGGTCGGTGTTGGCCGTACCACCGACTGGTCCCAGCCGGGCCACTTGATCGGGTACACCGTCGACCGCGGCGCGGGTGACTGCTCCCCGGGCGCCCCCATCGGCTTGCTGCCTAAGACGAACAGGGCGAGCACGAACAACCCTAAGAGCCCCACCTGCATGCTGGACCCTGCAGGGTTGCGCCAGTGCGCCCGCACCTTAGACCCGTTCCGCTCGTGCTCCACAACAGACGGCACGTACGGCCCCCTCACCAGTCAGGTTGTGCCTCCCTGCACAACTGACCAATGAAACCACCCACCACTGACACCACGTCACGTTTCGATCACTACTCGTGATCACCTTCCGTGCCGGGCGGGAGCGACCTGGTTCCAGAGCGCCAAAACGCGTTCAGCCCGGGACTTCTGCTGCTGCGTGGTCCACCACGTCGGCGCCGGAGTACCCGACGTCTGGCGATTGACCTTCACCAGCGCCGCTTCGCCGGGGTCACCGGTTCTGTGTGCCGGTTCGCGCGGGAGCCCTCCGAACGGAGCTTTCGACGTCGGTCATCGAGCACCCCATCGAGCACCCCATTTGCAGTCGTCTGGCCAGGTCTGTGATGCGGCCTTCTTCTTCAGCTCGGGGTCACCTGCCAAAGATGCGGGCAGAGCAGTGTCTGTGTTGACCCGAGCAGACATCAGCTGGTCTTTTCCAATGTCTGCACCCTGCAGGACTGCAGCACGGAGATCCGCGCAGACCAGCGTCGCCTCGGTAAGGTCCGCGCGGCGCAGGTTCGCGTCGCGCAGGTCCGCCCCGCCCAGTTTCGCGCGGGACAGGTCCGCGCCGCTTAGGTTTACGCCGCCCAGGTACGCGGCGCTCAAGTCCGCGCTGCGCAAGTCCGCGCTGCGCAAGTTCGCGTCACCCAGGTACGCGCTGGCCAGGTTCGCGCGGCCCAGTTTTGCGTCGCTCAGGTCCGCGCCGCCCAGTCGAGCGCCGCTCAGGTCCGCGTCGCTCAGGTCCGCGACGCCCAGTCGAGCGTGGAACAGTTTCGCGTTTCTCAGGACCGCGCCGTCCAATCGAGCGCGGCCCAGGTCCGCGTCGCTCAGGTCCGCGACGAACATGAACGCATTGCGCAGGTCCGCACGGGTCAGGACCGCCTCGCGCAGATTGGCGGACTGGAGGTCCGTGTCGTGCAGGTCGACGTGCACGTCTCCGTCGTGGCGGCCGTCCCTGGTCCTGAGGACGGCGAGTGCAGCGGTGATGTCACTGGGCAAAGCCCTCAGTTTGGCCTCTGGCGGTTTCGGGCTGTGAGCACGGATGAAGGTGGAAACGACGTTGATCACGGTGGGCTGGTCACGGGAAGAGTCCTGCATGACCCGCTGCAGACCGTAGAGCCCACCCAGACGCACTTCCTCGGAGTCCCTGTTACCGAGAAGTTCGACGGCGGCCATGTACCGATCGGTGATGTGCCCTTCTCGGTCGATGGCCTGTGAGCTGTTCACCTGCGTAATCGATTTCCAGGTGAAGCCGACGAGAATGAGTGCGCCGATAGACGCCAGGACGGCGACCGTCTTCTCCACCCGCCTCCACAGACGCTTGCGGGACGCGGAGCCGTTACCGGGGTCCGGGGCGGGCTGCTGCTGGCTGGCCCGCCGGCCAATCCGCCGCAGCCGGCTGGAGCCCGTCGTCCGGGGTGCCCTGGTCATAGAGCCATTCGAACCGGTAGACGCCAGCCCCCGCGCGCTCAGTCGGCCGAGAGGACGTACACGGTCACCGCCCGGACGGAGCTCTCGAGCAGAATCCCAGCGCGAAAAAACCGCGGCGGGCGCACGCGTCCTGGTCCTGGAGCCCGGATAAGCTCCCCATGTCCGGAGTCCAGAAAGACGGAGCGAGTCGGTGTCCTCGGCGGCCCGCTCCGCAGCGGTGCGGCCCCGGCCCCGGGGGAGGATCCGACCCGGTTTTAGCGGGCTGGCCGGGGAAGACCTCGCGGTCACCCCGGGCCCCATCGGAGTTCACCGCTTGGTGCATCCAGACGGTCCGCGGGGCTGTCGGACACCTGATGACGGTCATCAAGGATCGTGCTGGTCCCTGGATCTGGTTACACCCAGAACTGCTTAGCCGCCGGCAGCGTCGTCCCATACAGTGCCGAAGGTATGACGGCACTTGCATCCTTCACCTTCGTGCGCCACATAGACGGGCTCCGCTACCACTTCGAACGGGACGGTGAGCACAACGGCCGTCCTGCCTACCGCCGAACGGACGGGAACGTGTGGTGTGTCTGGTCGCCGACCGACGGCTGGCACTGCAAGATCGCTGATGGCCTTGTCACCGCCCATCCTCTCAATAGCCAGGCTGACGAACCCGAACCCCCGGCCACCGCCTGGCGCAGCTTCAAGGACGACCGCTCCTACCTCTACGACCTCCGGACCCTCGACCCCGAAGCATGATCCGCCGGACAGCGCCTAATCCGCCCCAGACCCCTCCCCGCGTCAACGCCTAGCTCGCTGTCTCCGTGACGGGCGGCGCAGCATCAGGACCGTGCCCGCCCACTCGCCCCGTCCGTGAGGGCGTCTACGAGCTGGTCGTGACTCATAGTGGAGCGGCCAGGAACGTGCGCGGCCGCAGCCTTCCTGTAGAGCTCCGCCTTCGTCAGTGACTGAAGGGACTCGGCTTTGGAGGTGACGCGCTTCTTCGCGGACACAGCCTTCTTCTTCTGCGCGCCTGCGGTGGTAGTGGCTTTGTCCCGGGTGTCTTTCGGACTGCGGGCCCGCTCCACGCTGGCGCGCAACGCTTCCATAAGGTCGACGGCGCCGGTGGCCTTCGCGGGCGGTTCGGCCTTCGCCACGCTCTCGCCGCTCGTCTTGGCGTCGATCAGAGCGGCGACCTTCTCCTGGAACGTGTCGCGGAACGCCGCTGGATCCCACTGCATGCTCAAGGCCTCAATGAGCTGCTCGGCCATCTTCAGTTCCTTGTCTGACGCCTTCGCCTTGCCAGGGAGATCACCGATCTCCTTCTTCGGGTCTCTGATCTCGTCTGCCCAGTGGAGTGTGTGGAGGGTGAGGATGCCGTCTTCGGCTTTCACCGCGACGAGGTATTCGTGCTGGCGCATCACGAAGGTGGCGATACCGGCCTTGCCCGCCTTGTCGAGGGCCTGCTCGAGGAGGCTGTACACCTTGCCGTACTCGGCGCCCCGCGGGCCGAGGTAGTAGGTCTTGTCGAAGAAGATCGGCTCCACCTCGTCCAGGTCGACGAACCCGGCGATCTCCAGGGAGCGGGAGCGGCCCGGGGCGATGTCGTCGAGTTCCTTCGGCTCCACCAGCACGTACTCCTCCCCGGTGTCGTAGCCCTTGACGATGTCGCCCAGGTTCACCTCGTCGCCGGTGCGCTCGTTCACCCGGCGGTTGCGGATCCGGTCGGCGGTGCCGCGCTGCAGCTGGTGGAAGTGCATGGTGTGGCTGTCGGTCGCGGTGTAGAGGCCGACCGGCAGGCTGACCAGCCCGAATGTCAGGTTCCCTGCCCATACCGGACGTGCCATGACCGCCACCGCCTCCACCACTGTCTACCGGACTTCCAGCTCAAGCCCTCTGTCCGGTGATCGCATCCTTGTGGCGGGCGTCGCTGATCAAAGGTCCAGGAGCCCGAGGGCGGAGTCGGCTCGGCAGATCTCGCACGCACGCGCCGTGCTGTTCTGAAGGGTCTCGACGGCCTGCTGCCGGGTGGCGGGTCTCGAGCGGCCGGAGGTCATGCGGCAGTCGCCGGTGTGCACGAGCTCGGGCCGGCGCTGAGCGCTGATGCCATACTCGATGACCCACTCCACGACCGGCGGCTGGTGGCAGGCGGCGTCCGCGCGGACGTGCTCGGCCTGCTCCAGTACGGCAATCCGCTCGCGGGTCTGCGTGAGGAGCATGGACAAGAGGGTCTCCACGGTCCGTAGCCGGTCCAGGTCCGGAGGGAGCCAAGCCGGCCCACCACCGATATCCACGGCTACTCCTGCACGTCCTCGGCGGGGACCCGCTTGAGGGCCATCCGCGCTGCCACGACCTGGCCGCGCTCCACTGTGGACCAGAACGGATGATCGACTACGACGCCGGTCAGTCGGCGCAGCCGCCGCTCGAAAGCTGCCTTCCGCCGACGCTGCTTATCGGTGTAGCCGGGGCTGGCCGGTACGTCGCCGCGGTGCGAGTACACGCCCTCACGGGCCTCCCATCCCGGGTGCGGGTCCACGGACCACGGCAGGCTCTGGCAGTACGCGGTGTACTCGGCGCGCACGCGGTGCAGCTGGGCCTGGAGAGCTCGCAGGCGGGGAGGGAAGTCGAACGACATACGGCAATCGTACTCGCGTTCGAATCTCATGGTGTAATCGAGCCATGGCGGAAAACTGCTTCCCGACTGATCTGGTCCAGCTCAAGGTGGAGTGGATCCGCATCTACAACCGGCTCTCCCTCCCGCCCCTGCCTTCCCTGGGCGAGCTTGACCGTCGGCTCCTCCGCCTCTCGCGCCAGATCCGCTGGCACCCGTACTGGCGGGAGCACCCCTGGACCTGGCCCGCCCGTGAAGCGCTGCACCGGGCGGCCGTCGCCGCACCCGGCGGGGAGCCGGTGATCGAGAAGAAGGTTGTCGACGGTCGGATCGTCGTCATCCTGCCCCAGGCCGGCACGGCACAAGGGCAGGACGGTCGCGGCTGAGACGACCGCGGGCGTCGGTCGCTACGGGCCCGGTTGTAACCGCCAGCACCGGCTGCACACAGGATCTTGTAGATCAGTCACCCGATTAGATCGGAGAGTTCACCCGCAGAAACGCCACACCAGCCGTTGCACCATGGGGAAGGAGAGGAGCGCGCAGCGAGTGTCAATCCCATGGTCAGCGCTCTTCACCGGTAGTGCTGCGGCGAAGGTCAGCGCCTGGGAAACTTGCCAGCTCGCAGCCGAACAACGCAGGCCCAGGGGGACACCACTTGAGCACCGTACGCGGGCACTACCGAAGGCCGCCAGGAAAGGCTGGGCCAGCCTCGGCCTTAGCCCTCGGAACGACGATCGCCTTACTGTTCTTCAACCACGATGCCAAGGACAAGACCGCTATGGCACCACCGTGGTGGGTGTGGCTCGCGCTGGCCGTCACCCTCGCCGTTACCGCCGCAGCCGTCTCGTACTACTTCTGGACCCGGATCCAACGTGAGCGGGCCGATCTCAAGGCAGTTGAGGATGAGGCCGAACGGCATCGGGAGGCAGACGCCCAACGACTTAGCCAGCTGAAGGTTGTGACTCCGCTGGCAACACTCCTCGAACTGAACCAGACGCAGATCGACGAATACCACCGGATCGCGACCGATCAGGCGGACCGGTCCTTCCGCTCCTCCCAGCGAGCCATGGCTATTGGCCTGCTGGTCATCATCGGCTGCTGCGCCGCTGGCCTGTACTTCCAGAACGCACAGGTCAAAGTCTTCGTCGGATCGATCGCGGCCGTTGCCGCTGGCTTATCAGCGTTCTTGAACCGAACCTACCTCCAGATGTATGGGCAAACCCTGAGCCAGCTCAACAGGTACTTCGAACAGCCGGTACTGACCGGCTACTACCTCACGGCGGAACGCCTCGCCCAAGATCTCAAAGATGACCCTGAAAGCGAGATGCGCCGCCGCATCATCGACCAGGTCCTGCTGGCCAGCGCGAGGATGAATGCCCCCACCGACACGGACCCGCCTCAGATTGAAGAGCCTCAGATCCAGCCGCAACCCCGACGAATACGAAGGCGGAGAAGGTAGACGACGGCACGACGTTGCCCACCCTTCCCTCGCAGTCAGCCGACGAACCCCGGCCCCGCCGGGGACCCCTTTCCTCGTGTCCAGACCGGAGACGTTGAGGTTGACGTCGAGCATGGCGAGGTCGGGGTTCGTAGGCCTCGAGGCCGTACAAGGTCTAGGCGATTCCCGAGGCGGTAGTTGCCTCCGACAGCCTTGAGGAGCAGGTCGCCTGCGATGAAGTCGGAGTGATCAGCCGCCGGCCGGGTAGCTCGACAGCCGGTTGTCGTCCAGGATCAGCCCCGCGTAGGCGTTGACGAGGAGCGGTGCGGCCTCGGGCCGGGTGGGCATGTCGGCGCCGGTCCGCGCGTCCAGGGCGACGGGCCCGCCCACCCCACGGCCGTATACCCGCCCGTGCCAGACCGCAGTCACCCTCGGGGGCTTGCGGTCCCCCTCGCCGTCCTTGAGGGCCCACAGCAACTGTCCGCTGACCGGGTCCACCGCGGCGACTCCGAAGGAGTGCGCGCACACCAGCGTCTGGGCCTGGTCGTAGGTGCACTCCATCGAGCCGAGCCCTGGGGGCATGTCGGCACGGAGCTGCCCGGTCGACACATCCAGCAGTCGGTCGGCCCCCGAGCCGTCGGGCCGCCGGCCCGAGATCCGGACCGTGGCGGGACCGGCCCCCTCCATGTCCGCGGCGTAGACCTTCTCCCCCCGCCACTTCTCGCTGCCGGTGGCGAGATCGACCCCGACCGGAAACGGGGTGAGAGGCTCACCGTCCAGCAGCCCGGTGACCATCCCGGTGCCCACCGCAACGGCCTTCAGACCGGGATGGGTCCAGCGCAGGGCGTGCGAAGCGGTGTCGACGCCGTACGAGACCGCGCTGTCACTGCCGACCACGGTGACCACGGCAGTGCGGGCGTCTTCATCAGGAACGGGGTCAGCACCTCGGCGCCGGCCAGGACCGGCGGCAGGATGTAGCCCTCGGAGTTGCTGCGCAGGGCTTCACCTCGGGCTGTCTCCTCGGCCACGGTGCGGCCGGTGGCGAGGTCGACGACCTGTACGCCGGTGGGGGAGACAACGAAGGCGCGGGTGTCGTGCAGGAGGACGGGCAGATCGGTGCCGCCGCCGCGGACCTGGCCCGCCAGGTTGGTCCGCCCCTTCGTGGCCGCCTCGGGCAGGGCCACCTTGCCCCGGGCGTCGAACCAGGACGGCGGGTCGTGCGCCACCAACTTCGGTTCCGAGGACGGCGCCGGTGCACTCACGGCCTTCGAGGCCGTGCTGCCCGGCTTGGCGTCATCGGCTGCCGGACCGCACCCGGCGACCAGACCAGCGGTCAGGGACAGGGCGAGCGCTAACGGCCGCACAGAAACACGCACATGGACCTCACTTGGTCGAGCAGACGGGCGATGATCACGTTACGCCCCGCCCGTTGCGGGCCCGGCACGATGAGCAGATCCGGGGCCCGTACCCGCAGCGGTAGGGCTCAGATCGATCTCCTCGACTTTCGAGAACACCGCGGTGCTTCCGCGGCCGATCAGGGGACCTTCGTCACCCTGAGGAGGTGCGGTGTCTGCCATACGGCGGACACCGTGTCAGCGCCGACTCCTACGGTCGCGGCCATGTTCGACCCTCTGCCGCGAAGCGGCGCCCTCCCCGTCAACCCGCCGAGAGACGAGCCGACGCACGAACTCCGGACCCTTGTCATCGAGCTGGATGGTGTCCTGCGTCAGGTCCCCGGCCGCTACCACCGCACCGGGCGGCTCACGGGCCGTCTGATCACCGCCGCACACTTCCGCGGCTCCTGCGAGATCGGCGGGGAGCGCCCGGTACCCGTCCGAATGGCCCTGCATCGGCCCAGGGCGAGCACCGACCGGCGCCTGATCGTCCTGGACGACCTGTCCACGCAGTGGGTGATGAGCTTCGCCACCTGTCACGACCACCGCTTCTACAAGATCACCGGCTTCTACTGAGCCCGAGCGACGACACCGCCAGCCACAGGCACGGCCGTGCCCCGACGACCGCACCATCACACCCACGAGAGGACATGTTGCAGGTGACCACGGAGATCAAGCGGGCCTATCGCTTTGCCCTCGACGTCGGCCCGACCCAGATCGAGATCCTCCAGCGGTACGCGACCGCGTCCCGCTGCGCCTACAACTTCGCCCATGCCTTCTTCCTGGCCCACGACCGGATGTGGGAGCGCGGCCGCAACGCCCTGATGGCCGCCGGGATGGACCGGCGCGAGGCCACCGCGAAGGCTCCCAAGGTCAAGCGGCCCGGGCGGGACCGGGCACAGGCCTTCTGGCGGGCGACCCGCGGCGAGCAGTTCATCGGGCCGCTCCGGGAGGGTGAGGAGCGGCGGCCGGTGTTCGCCTGGTGGGAGAAGGTCCACAACCGGGCCTACTACACCGCCTTCGAAGACGCCGCGGTCGCCTGGCAGAACCACATGAACTCCCGCACGGAACGCCGCGCCGGCGCCATGATGGGCAAACCCCACTTCAAAGCGCAGGGCCGGTGCCGGGAGTCCTTCCGGATCGTTCACGACGTCAAGAACCCCAGCATCCGCTTCACCGCGCCTCGCCGCCTGCGCATCCCCGGCGGGGGAGGCCAGGACCCCTTCACCGTCCGCCTCCACCACAAGGCCTCCCGCCTGATCGCCCTCATCGAGGAGGGGAAGGCCGTCATCACCTCCGTCACCGTCGCCCGCCACGCACACCGCTGGTACGCCTCCGTGCTCTGCACGGTCCACCAGCACATCCCAGGCCAGCCCACCCGACGCCAGCGCGCCGCAGGCCGCGTCGGCGCCGACCTCGGCGTCCTCAACCGCCTTGCCCTGACCGACCCGCTCACCCTCACCGCCGGCCAGGACCCGCAGACCCTGATCGGCAAACCTCCCTACGTGGCCAGCACCGAACGCAAACTCCTCCGTGCCGAGCGACAGATGTCCCGGCGCCGGATCAAGGGAGCCAAGCAGCAGTCGAAGGGCTACGAAGAGGCCAAAGCCAAGGTGGCCAAACTGAAGGCCCAGCTCGCCATGCGGCGCGCGTCGAACCTGCACCTGATCTCCAAGCGGCTGGTCCAGCAGTACGGCGAGATCGCCCTGGAGACCCTCAACGTCAAGGGCATGACCAGCTCCGCCAAGGGCACTGTCGACAACCCCGGACGCAACGTCCGAGCCAAGGCAGGCCTCAACCGGGCCATCCTCGACGCCTCCTTCGGCGAGCTCAACCGGCAGATCGAGTACAAGGCTCGCTGGCACGGCGTGACCATCGCCCGCGTCCCCACCCGCTTCGCCTCCTCCCGCCTGTGCTCCAACTGCGGCTGGAAAAACACGACACAAACCCTCAAAGACCGCACATTCCGGTGCCTGGAGTGCAACATGGTCCTTGACCGCGATATCAACGCGGCCCGCAACATCAAGCAACACGCTGTACCTGTCCAGTGATCTGGGCCAGTCCCCTGGATGAGGGGCTGTAACGCCCGTGGACTGCCACACCCCACCAGGCAGCCGAAAGGCCGCCCGGGCGGCAGAGCGAAGCGGGAAGGCCCGAAAAGGCCATTCTGGGAGGCGACCTCCCAGCCGTCCCCACATATCCACAGTGGCGCCAGAATGAGGCTTACACCGGAATCGGTGGAACCGAGCAGAAGTGAACTCTGCATCCCGCAAAAACGCAGCTCCGAAAGCCTGTCGCCCCTGCGGGCGGGGACGGTTCCTGGCCGCAGAGCGAGGTGTTTGCCACGTTCATCTGTCGCCCCTGCAAGCGGGGACGGTTCCATCCAGCGGACGTAGTCGTACTTGGCGTCGACCTGTTGCCCCAGCGGGCGAGGACGGTTCCTGCTCCCAGCCATCAAGCGATGACGTAGCGATCTGTCGCCCCTGCGGGCGGGGACGGTTCCCATCTCCGGCAGTTACAGCACCGACCGGTTCACTGTCGCCCAAGCGGACAGGGACGGTTCCGACGCGGAGAGCTTCGGGCAGCTGGCTTTATTCATGTCCAGCGACAGCGTTTGTCGACGAGTTTCAGCGGCGTTCAGTGATCAACTCGCTCGTGCTTGTTCATCAGAAATAGCGGCACTGTGGCGAGAGGCGTCGTCTCTGTCACGTCAGGACGACGCACCCCCGCCGCTCCAGTTCGCTGAGGAGCGGTAGCGAGGGATCGATCTCGTTCCAACGCAGATCCAGTTTCTCCAGCGATGGCATCAGGGCGAGCCAGTCGGGAAGCTGGCCGAGGCGGTTGCTCCGGAGGTCGATCTGACGCAGGCGCGGGAGGCCGGCCAGTGACTCCGGCACCGCGTCCAGGGAGTTCTCGCGTAGGTCCAGGTGGCGTAGTTCGCGCAGGCCGGCCGCCGACATCGGCAAGTCCTCGATCGCGTTCCCCCGGAGCCATAGCTCACGCAGGTTGCAGAGCTGGCCGATGGCATCGGGCAAGGTGGTGAGCCGGTTGTGCTGCGCCCTGAGCTCGATGAGGCCGCTCATCCCACCGATGGTCTCCGGCAGGGTGGTAAGGGAGTTCTCGCCGACGTTGAGATAGCGCAACCGGGTCAGGTTTCCCAGAGAGTCCGGAAGCCGTGCCAGCTGGTTGTCGTGGAGGTAGAGGCAGCCACTGAGCTCGGTCAGCTTGCCGAGTTCATCGGGCACCGACGTCAGCGCGTTGTGACCCAGGTCCAGGGTGTTCAGCTGGTGAAGGTGCCCGATGTCTGGAGGGAGGGCCGTAAGTCCGTTGTCCGCGAGGATCAGCACGCGGAGCTCGGTCTGTCGCCAGACCGACTCGGGCACCTCTCCGAGCTCTTGGCGCCACAGGTTCAGTGCATGCCTCACGGCCATCCCCCTTCATCAATCCTCCTGGGCTCCGATTCTCGTCCGGGCCCTCGGGTCCAGCAGGCAGTTAAGACAAGATCAGCCGGCCTTGGCCGATTCCTCGGCGCGGGCTCGGGTGCTGGCGAGGCGGTAGGAGTCGGTGCCGGTTTCGATGATGGTGCCGTTGAAGGTGAGACGGTCGACGATGGCCGCGCAGAGGCGGGGGTCGGTGAACGTCTTGGTCCACCCGCCGAAGGACTCGTTGGAGGCGATGGCGACGCTGTTCTTTTCCTCGCGTTCGGTCAGGACCTGGAAGAGGAGTTCGGCGCCGCGGCGGTCGAGTTCCATGTATCCGAGCTCGTCGATGCAGAGCAGGTCGACGCGGCCGTAGCGGGCGATGGTCTTGGTCAGTTGCTTCTCGTCGGCGGCCTCGACGAGCTCGTTGACCAGCTTGGTCGCCAGCACGTACTTGACCCGGTAGCCGGCCATCGCGGCCTCGGTTCCCAGAGCGATGAGCATGTGGGACTTGCCGGTGCCGGAGTCGCCGATCAGGCAGAGCGGCTGGCTCTTCTTGATCCACTCGCAGCTGGCGAGCGTGTGGATGGCAGCCGCGTCGATGTTCGGGTTCGCGTCGAAGTCGAAGGTCCGCAGGGACTTGTCCCGGGGGAAGCCGGCCGCCTTGATCCGTCGTTCCGAACGGCGCCGGGACCTGTCGTCGCACTCGGCCATCAGGAGTTCGGCGAGGAAGCCGCGGTAGGTCATCTGGTCCTTCATCGCCCGGTCGGCGATGTCGGAGAACTCGTTCCTGATCGACGGAAGCCGCAACAGGCGGCAGGCGGTGTCGATGGCCGTCGTGGCGGCTTGCTCGGTCAGTCCTCGCTGGCGGGGCAGGGTCACTGTGCTTCTCCCTCGCGGTGTTCACCGCCGCTGGTGCGACGGCGTCGGAGCAGTTGGTCGTAGTGGGTCACCGAGGGCAGCGGCCTGGTGTCCGGGGGAAGATGCGCGAGTCGCCACTCGTGCAGAAACGTCACGGTCGCCTCACCCGCGGCGCCGGCCCGTGCAGCGGTCCCGGTCGGCTCGTCCTCGGCCTGGGCGACCTTGCGGGCCTCGAGCGCGACTGCGTCCGCGGTCAGGGCCCCAGCCCTCAGGGCGGTGGCCAGACCGGCGACCAGGTGCTCATGAGAGACGTGGCGGGCCAACAGCAGGACCTCGATCAGGGCCCGTGTGCCGGCGGTGTCTCCGTGGGCCTTGACCGCCGCGGCCCACCAGGCGTCATGGACCGGGGTGAACTTGCCCGCCGAGCGAGCCTGTTCAAGTGCGGTCGCACCGGGGAAAGCACCCGGCTTGCGGATCAAGGCCTCGAGGTAGTGGTCCAGATCCAGGCGACAGCCGCCCTTCGCGATCAGCCGCTCATGCCGGGCCACTTCCACGTTCCGGTCGTAAACCACCAGGTGAGAAGCGTGCAACACGACCCGGACGCGCTTGCCGATCAGGCGGACCGGTACCGAGTAGCGGTTCGTGCGGACCGCGATCTGGCTGTAGCGGTCGACCCTCGGAGTGAAGAGCCGGCCCGTCTCGAAAGACTCTTCCGGCAGCGGCATCAGCAGCGGCCGCTCGACCTGGAAGTACTCGTCGATGGTCCGAGGCCGCGAACCGATCCGGCGCCGTCCGTCGTGCAGATCCCACTGATCGACCAGCTCGTTCAGCTCGGCCAGCGAGTCGACCTCGGGCACCGGGGTGAAGTGGTTGCGGCGGAAGTAGCCGATCTGTCCCTCCACTCCGCCCTTCTCGTGGGCGCCCTCGATGCCCGGCCGGCAGTAGAAGCTCTCGATCCCGAAGTGCGACCTGAAGGCGATCCACCGGTCGGCTTCCACCCTGGCCCGACTCAGCCCCAGCACCCGGGCGACAGCGGCCTTGAGATTGTCGTAACGGACCTTGTTCCGTGGGACCCCGCCCAGCGTCCGCAGGGCGTGAACGTGGCCTTCAAAGAAGGCCTCCTGGCCGCAGGACGCGAAGACGCGGTGGACGGCCTTGCCCGAGTAGGACAGGCGGAAGGAGAACAAATAGCAGGTCACAAGCTCGCCGGCGAGCCGGATGGTCACGTCGCCGAAGTCGACCTCGGCCTCCATGCCGGGCTGGTGGGTCTGCGGAATGAACGCTTCGACCGGCGCCTTCCCCGACTCGACGAGGATCTGCGGCTTCCGGTCGGAGACGTAGCGCCGGACCATCTGGTAGGAGACATCCGCGCCGTGCTCCTCGACCAGACGGTGGAAGATCCGCGTGACCGTGTGCCGCTGCTTGCGCGGAGCGTCCAGGTCCGCCTGGAGCATCCCGTCGATCACCGGCTTGTAAGGATCCAAGGCCGTCGGCCGCGGCGGCAGCTGCTTCCTCGGCTCCGGCCAGACCGAGTCGACAGCCTTGCGAACCGTCCGCCACGACACGTTGTACTTGCGCTCGATCTCCCGGATCTTCATGCCGCCGCGATGGTCGCGCCGGATCGCCGCGTACAGCTCGACCTTCGACATTTGCGGCATGACCAGGCCCTTTCACCAGGAGCATCCCGATGCTGCCCTGGCAAGAACCCTGGTGACTTCAAAACTCGTGAACATCACCCGACCGTGGATCCGGGTGCCTCCCAAACCCGTGAACAACGGACTTCACAACCCGTGAACAAAGCCAATCCGTTCCTTTAGTCATACGGCGGACTGTGCACACCAGCGGCTTACCGTCTCGGGCTGCCGCGTTTCCCGCCTGCCGGGAGGCCAGGGTCAAGAGTTGGTGATAGTTGCCCGCCCGGCGGGATGCACCCCGGATCACGCATTTGCACAGGTCAAGGCCCGTGTCTCATGGCCCGATGATCACAGGATGGAAGGTCGGGCCGAAGGGCTGGCCGTACTACTGCAACGGCGTGCTGGTCGCGACGGCCACCGCCGAGCGGGCGCGACGCTGCGCGCAGCCCAGGACGAGGCAGGTGTTCCGGCCGGGTTCTGGATGGGCCGGTGCCTGCCCGCGGTCGGCTTGGTCGCTGCGGACGTTGTGACCGAGAGGCAGGCCGAACTGCTCCTGGGGGAAGGACGGCACCCGGACTCCGACCGGATCGAGTACGAGCGCCTGGCGGCGGGCGATGATCCGGCGAAGGCACGGCGGGCGACCGTGCTGGGCCGCCCTATCGAGCACAATCAGTCGCCTGCCACCGAGAAGGCCAAGGAGCGCTCGCCGTGGCTGGCCATGGATCTGGTGTTCCGGGCGCCGTCGACCGCGCAGATCGCGTGGGCTCTATGCGATGACAAGCACCGCATGGTCTTGGAGCTGTGTCAGGAGATTGCCCGGGACAAGACGCTGGCGTGGCTGGAGGAGGCGGTAGCGGAGATCCGCTGGGGGAGCGGCGGCAAGCACCGCGGTCCGGTCCTGGACGGGCTGATCGTCGCGGTGTTCCGGCACTATGAGTCCCGGGCCCGGGAACCACGGCCGCTCCTCCACGACCATGCGGTGGTGTCGATCCGGGCCCGGCGGCCGGACGGGAAGTGGGGGAACTGGTTTCAGGACCGGATGCTGGCGCACATCGTGGCGGCCGGCACCTTGTACTCCCTCTACTTCATGGAGGAGGTCTCGGCCCGGCTCGGGTGGGCGTGGGAGCCGCGCGAGGTGACCGCGGGCAAAAGGCCGGTCATGGAGATCGCCGGGATCGACTGGCGTCTGATCGGCTGGCAGTCGACCCGCCGTCAGCAGATCGCGGACGCGCTGCCCGTCATCGTCGCCGACTACGAAGCCACGCAAGGGCACCCACCGGGGGAGCGCGCCGCTTACGCGCTCAGCCAACAGGCCGCCGACCGGACCCGCCCGCCGAAACGCAAGGACCCGCGATCCCTGACCGAGCTGCGCGAGCTCTGGCGAAAGTCGGCGATCCGGGCGTATGGCGCCGACGTCATCGACCGGCTGGCGGAGCGGGCCCGGGCGGCGGCCGCAGCGGTATGGGCGCGGGTCCGCCCGGTCGTCGACATAGCGCTGGCCGCCGTCGACGTCGCCGCCGTGGTGTACGTGATGCGCGGCGCGTTCAAGCATCACCACCTACTCGCCGAAGCCCGCCGCCACCTCGCCTACGTCCTGCGCGGCCGCCCCCACCCCCACCAGCCCGGCCTGGACCAGCAGATCGTCCAGGAGGCCATCGACCACTACACCCGCCCGGTCGGCCGGGGCCGGATGATGACCGCCGACCTCCGCGCCCTGTACCCGCACGACATCGAGGACCAGGCCGTGCTGCGCCCCCTGACCCGCAACCGATCCGCCACCCCGTACGAGAGGGCCCGCCTCGCCGCCGGCGCCCTCACCGCCCGGGTCCACGCCGTACGCCGCGCGGACCGCCTGAACTCCCGGACCCGGCCGCGCACCGTCGCCGTACCGACTACCCCGAGACCCAACCTGCGCCCGGGGTGGGCGGAGCGGAGGGCCGGCCGAGACCTGGAGCCGGCGACGGACGTCGCCGCGGTGGAGCAGACCAGCCGGACGCTGGAGGCCGCAGCCGCCGAGATGGCCGCCCGGCTCCAGGCAGGCATCCGTGAACGCGCCGCCGCCCGCCGCCCCTCACCCCAGTCCGCCCCGGCGACGGCCCCACCGCCGCGCACCCCGCAGCCTGTCCAGCCCGCGCCGGGCCGGACCACACCCACCGGAGGAATCGCATGACCACCACGCCGCCCGCGGACCCGAGGATCGAAGCCGTCGCCGCCCGGCTGAAGGAGGCCGTCCAGGAGCGCGCCGAGGCGCTCGGGCCGCCGCCGGTCTGGCAGCCGATCTGGAAGCGGCCCCGGAAGCCGAAGTCCATCAAGGCGAAGAAGGCGGAGCTGGCCAAGCAGCGCAAGCGGCTCAAGGCAGCCGGTGTCCGCCGGTTCTACGGCGCCCAGGCGCGCCGGCCCCGGCCCCGGCAGAACCGCATCGGCAGCGCCGCCGCGCGCCGCGATGCCCGCGCCCTATCCCGGATGCGGCAATCGAACGCCTGGCTGTGGTGACGATGCCGGGCATCGTCCACCGAGTGGACCGCCCGATGCCGACAGTGAGTGGAGCCCATCGAGTGGACTCCACTCAGTGGACTCCACCTGGTGGGCGCCCCCCTCAGTGGCCTCCGCCGCGGTGCACCGATTACCCGGCTTCGGCACCAGATGATTCGTGCCTCCATGTTCGAGCCCTGAGCCCGCACACCCAGGAAGTGGCCCACGGCGGCACGGCCAGCATCGGGCCGACTACCGGAAGCAGAGCATGCACGCTCCGCCCCCGCCCCGTCCGGGGAAATAGAGTGCGCTGAGCCTGAGCCGAGGCGGATCATTTCCGTCTGACCGACTATCACCCGGCCGTCCGGTGCTAGGAGTTGCTGATGACTGATGAAGTCTCGATGACCTGGGAAGAGCTGCTGGCCAGCCCGTTCAAGATATCCACGGTCACCACGCACAACAGCAGCTACCTGACCGAGACCCGGCGCATGTTGAACATGAGTGACGAGGCCTTCCACAAGATGATGCGGCTCGCTCACCGCCAGCTCACCGACGACCTCGAAGGCCACGGGGTCTCGTACGACAGCGTGGCCAAGGCCCTGCTGCCCCAGCACGGCCGCAAGGAGACAGCGCTCCTCTTCGACTCCGAGGTAGCCTCCGCCCGATCCAGAGGCTTCTACGGACACGACGTAGCCGAAGCATGGATACCGGCGCTGCCGAAGGTGAAGAGCGGCGTCCCGGTGAACTCGATCCTGCGCGGCGACATCCTCGAAGGCCCCCTCGACCAGATAGCCCTCGCGCTCCAGGAGAGCGTCATCCACCACCGGCCCCACAGGTACGTTCACCCGCAACTGATGTACTGCGTCTACATCAACAACCTCTCCCCGACGCAGGACCGTGAGCTGAGGCGCGCAGTCGAGGAGCACCCCGCCTACATCGGCTACGCGGATTGCTCCGGCCGCAACACGCTGAAGCAGTACCTGGGCATGTCGCTGATGAACTCGGGCCTGCGTGTGGGCGACCAGATCCTCGACGCAGTCCTCCACGACGGCCGGAGCTTCGACGGCACGCCCAACGCGGCCGGCCTGCCCTACAAAGAGAACGGCTTCACGCCGACCGCGGTCCGCGAGTACCTGTTCCTGCCGTTCCTCAGCTACCGCATCAACAGCCACCTCACCGGCAGGAACGCGGAAGACGCGTATGCCGCGCTGACGACGCTCTCACCCGACGCGTACCTGGTGGAAAGCCCGGCGATCTGGATGACCCCCAGCCGGTACGAATACCTCCACGACCCCGGCAAGCACCTCGTCTCCCTCCAACAGGCCGGCCTGGATCACCTCGACCACCCCGGGCTGGAGGCCGTCGTGAGCAAGCTGGTCGCGCAGGGCCACATCTACAATCTGCGCCTCAACGAGTACGGCGCGCTCCTGTACACCTCCATGGTCGAGGTCGACACGGGAGGCGGCGAGTACAAGACCTTCACCGTCGGCCTGAAATTCAACCCCGAGGACAAGCGCGTCGAGCTGACCACCTTCTTCTGAGTCGCCTCGGCCTGGGCTGGCCATTTACGCCATGGACTTGACCACCGGCGTCAGGGGCCGTAGTCGACGACACCGAGATCAGGCGGGCCCCGCTTTGCCACGTCAGCCACGGCGGCATCCCAGCCATCATCGGATGGTCGCCCGTCACTACCGCCTGATCCGTACGGCCGTGGTCGCGCCCTGGGTCCGTCCATCCAGGGCATGGCCACGGCGGCACGGCCGGCACCGGGGCGACGACCGGAAGCAGAACATGCACGCCCCGCCCCCGCCGCATCCGGGGAAATGGAGTGCGCCCAGCGCGCCGAGACCGGCGTCCTGACCGCTCGGCAGGCGGACCTCGACTACGGCCGCCAGATCCGCAACGGCATGGCGCACGGCAAGACCACCCACGCGGTGATGCCACCGGCCACGGCCGTGCCGATGGTCACGACCTCGTTCACGGTCGTCTCCGAGCTCTGCGCCGCACCCACCAAATGATCACGGCTCGATAACGGGCGTCACACCGTCGACTTCGGCAACACCTCTAGCAAGTGAAGGCGGGATTCCGTCCGGAGTCCCGCGCCACCCGCGTGAGGAGCCTCGACCATGACGTACGCCAGCAGCGCCCGGCAGCCCGAGCCAGAGCCCCGACCGACCTCTCCCCCTAACCCTGAGACACCAGCGAAGGGGAAGAAGTCCACTCCCACGGCCGGGAAGGTACGGGCCGATGCACTGCGGATGCTGGGGTGCGTACGGATAGCCACGGTCCGGCAGATGGCCCAGGTGATCACGGAGGAGGAGTCGGACGGCCGGTCGTACGTGCGCAGAGCCATGGTGGAACTGGCGAAGCTCGGGCTGGCGGAGACGAACGGGAAAGACGGCAAGCACCAGATCTGGAACCTCACCCCGGCCGGGCAGAAGGCTCTGGCCGACGGCAACGAGCTGCCACCCCGACCGAAGGCTGGCACCGGCGCGAAGGCAGTCCGAGCCGGGTTCGGCCCGCACGCCGTCGCGGTGACCGACACGATCCTCGCCTACACCGACACCGTCCTGCGCGGACGCCGGGAGTACCTGACCGACTGGCAGGTGGAGGTCAACCACGCCATCAAAGAGACCGGCCTGTCCTTCAACACCGACGCCGTCCTCGCCGTGCCCACCAAGACCAGCGAGGTCCGCCTCTTTGAACTCGACAACGGCACCATGTCCCAGGCCCGCCTCGCCAAGGAGGTCTGGGACTACGAGCGCTACGCCGGGCACCGCGTCTGGGAAGGAGCCCGCGGCACCATCGGCGGGACGTACCCGTTCTGGCAGCGCCACCGCTACACCCGCTCCAAGACCTTCCCGCGGCTGCACGTCGTCCTGGCGGGCAAGGCCGAACACCTCCTCGACAACCGGCTCCAGGCGCTCACGGCCGCCGTGCAGGGCATCACCATCGCGGTGTGGACCAACACCCTGCCCCGGCTGAAGCGCGGCGAGCCCTGGTACGAGATCGGCGTCGACGACCCGCACGAGCGCCGCGCCCGCTACCCCGAACCCGTCGGCCGCTGACCGACGCTGGGCAAGCCCAAGGGGAGCCTGGGCAAGCCACCCGACCACCGGCTTGCCCACCCCGGCCGGAGGCGCTCCGGCCGGGCGGCATCGGTCACGGCCACCCCGGTCTTCCCGGCGAGGGCCCGGCTGACCGATGACGGGTGACCGATGACCGGTCACCGCCTCGGCCGGGAGTTGCATGGACCGGTCACGGCGCTGACGTGCTGGTTGACCGATCGCGGGAGACGGATCGGTCACAGCCGTCCTGCCGACCGGTCACGGCTTCTGCTGGGCAAGCCCTCGACTCGGAGGGCTTGCCCAGCGTCCGGATCACGTGGCGGGACGGCTCCCGAAGTCGTGGCGTCACCATCCGGGATACGGAGGCCCGGAGCCGCCCTACGCCTCCTCGACGGTCGTACGACGGAGTCATGAGACGACACCAGCAGAACAACGCCGGGCTCGCACCGAGCCTCCCGGGAGACATGTGGCACGCCCTCGCCTCCCTCCACGGGACCCACGTCGATCCCGTCGGCCACCTCGTACCCCTCGACCGCCCCGACGCCTTCCTCTCCCTCACCCGGCCCGGCGACATCGGCTTCACCGCGCGAGTGGAGCTGTCCGGCGGGGAGACGATGGACCACCTCCACAAACTGATCACCACAATCACCCGCGGCATCACCTACGAACTGGGCGCCGCGCCCGGGACCGCGCTGGAGATCATGCTCGGCAAGCGCCACCAGCTCGCCCTCCACACCGGCCACGTCGACGGCCTCACCCGGCTCCTGCGCGATGCCGTCGACGCGCACATCACGTCCGGCGACGGACCGTGCTTCCACTGCTACGGCTCCGGGCGTGCGCATCCTCTCTGGGGAGTCGAGGCCGAGCAACCCTGAGCGTCCGGGTAAGCCTTAGGCGACCCTGGGCAAGCCCTTCCGTGCGGGGGCTTGCCCATGCTCCCCTCACGGGCAGTCCCGTCCCGGGCGCAGGACGTCGGCGTAGATCCGGGCCCGTACACCTGGCTCACCGGGATCTCGGCGCACCGGGCCGATGCCCGAGGTTGCCCAGCGCTCCTCCAGCGCGGTCATGACGGCCCGGACGGTGTCCTCGTCCCTGCCGGTGATGTCGAGCACGACCAGGCCGGGCTCAGCGATGTGCTTCTCGTCGATTGGCTTCATGACCCCTGCGACAGCACGACGGAGCCCGGCGGTTCGCCGGCGGCCTCGGCTTCACCCGCATGAGCCGGCTGCCCCGGCCCTGGTGCAGCGAGTGGTCCCGGGCAAGCCGCCGCGACAGGGGCTTGCCCAGGGCTGGCAGCCCGGTCACACCATGGCGGCGGCCACGGCCTCGAGGACGGCCCGCTGCTCCGGGTCGACAGGGATGTCGGCCTGGCGCAGCGCGCGGAGGGTGCTGCCGTCGGAGCACAGCCTGCACAGCCCGAACACCGGGATCGGGCCGCCGCCGATGAGGGTGTGCGAGGAAGAGCTGTCGTAGACGGGCCGGTAGCAGCCGGGGCACGGCAGGCAGTCGTCGACGCCGTCCCCGTCCGGCGCGTTCGGGCCGAGCTGCGGGACGATCCGCAGGAGGTTCTCCCCGGCCTCGGCCCACAGCCCCATCGGCCGCTCCGCGGACCGCTCGAAGACGACGTCGTCACCGTTCGGGCCTTCACTGGTACGGACCCGCGCCAGCGTGCCGACGCCTTCGTCGGGATGGTTCGGGAGGAACGCCAGGACGGTGCTGGCACCGGGCTCCTCGCTCACGCTGTAGACGTGCCCGCGCCCGGCCTTTGTGGGCGGACAACTGAGATTCCCCGGTAGTGGACACAGGGTGGGAAGTGCATGGACAAGTCGGCATCCCACTGGCGGACTTATCGTCACGCAGCGTCGTACGCGGCACATCGCGCGATCCGCACTGAGACCATCGGAGCTGGCTGAGTACCAGAGCTCTGCTACGAGCAGGCGACGAGGCCGGGAGAGGGATAACGGCATGGCCAAGCGGGTAAAGGGGAGGTCATAAGGGCAAAGTGCACGCGGGGGGCCGCAATGGACGCGGGTGACTGGATCTCCTTGGGCGGTGGAGTCGTTGCTAGTGCAGCCGCCGGAATCGCCATCTGGCAGGCCATGCTGGCGAAACGGTCTGCTGCCTCCGCTGGCAGGCAAGCAGTCGCTGCAGAGCAACAGGTGGCCATCATGGCTCGGCAGCTCGCATACCAAGTTGAGGACCGCGATGATGCAGCAGGTCCTCGGTTTGAGGTTCTGTCTGCCGCCATCACAGATGATCGAGATCGCCGGCACGTCGTTGACATCACTGTGGCGCAGGCGCTCGGAGGTGAACTCGCCTCCGTGAGCGTAAGCGCGCGGCAATCGGGCAACGTCGCTGTCCTGCTCAACCCCGACAGCTCGGGGCCCGTGAGGTGGGGCGTCACGGCCCCTGGGTCCACCTACAGCCTTAGGGTGCTGCTGACCCACAACTACGTCACTCCGGTGAACGTCGTGCTGGACTTCGACTGCACGGAAGCCAATGGAGAACGCACTTGGCGGCGCACCCTGACTGCGACGCCCAAGGAATTTAAGAGCTCGTGGAGCATGGGCTTCACCTTTAGGTGACCATCCCGCGGGCGCGCCTCCGGAGCACCCTGGTGGCCAAGTTCACAAAACAAGCCTGCCGACGGGCATCACCGAGCGTGACATTAGCGATGTCAGTGGCTGCTGTCCGCGGCTGGGGAACTACCGGTGTCCGCCATCAGGCCTTCAAGGCCGTGCCCATCTCGGTCAGGCCCTGGCCGTCGTCGTTGCGCAGGCGCAGCTGCCACGAGGCCGGGGCCCCGTCGATCTCGGCAGGGGAGGAGGTGATCAGGATGCCGTTGCCGGACCGGCGGACGTCCAGGTGCAGCATCCCCAGGACGGAGTGAAACGCGGTGCCGAACCACTCCGTCGGCTGCCCGCCCTAACCGCGCGGCGCGCGCGGCTTGTGCACCTTGTGTCGTCCCATGCTCTGCCTCGCAGACGTGATCCGTGCACGGGCCGATCGGTCCGCTGAACCCCCAACCGCTGCCCGGCGGCTCAGGCACGCCACAGGCCCGGCCTCCACCCGTTCAGCGCTGGGCAAGCCTCCCCGGCCGGGAGAGCCGCCGAATGCGCCCCGACCCCCAGGAGGGTTGCACCGGAAGGGGGCTGGAGGGTTGTCTGCAGGGGTGCACTAGGCGGGGGACCGCAGGTGTGACCGGAGGTGGGACCCCCCGAATTCGATGATCTTCCGTTTTCCCAGGTCAGCAGCCGTGGGCAAGCCCCTTTCGCAGAACGACACCTCTAATTCGTTAGTAATTAGAGGTTCTGGATCTCTGAGGGGCCCGGGGCGGCGTTGTTCAGCCCGGGGCAGGGTGTGGTCCGGTCGGTGCCGTGGTGACCCCTACGACACCTCCGACCTTGTCCGCGATAGCCGGACGAAGAGGTCTGTCCTGTGTCCGGCGGCTGGCGGCGCCGCAGGGGTACATGTACCGGTACGGCTCGTCAACGGATCCGGTGGCCTCTCGTCGTGGACCATGCGCAGGAGATCGTGGACGGGTACGCGCCGCTGAACGTCATGACCCTTGAGGCAACGATCGGAGGCTTAGCGGGGTACCGTGCGCCGCCATAAGCGGCGTGGCCCCGGCCCGGGGACGGCGCGACGGGGCTGGTCCTCAACACCTGGTCTACGGAGTGTCGTAGACCTGCAGCATCGGGATCTCGACGATGTGCTGGGCACTCGGCGGCCGCACCGTCTGGGTGCTGATGACCTGTGTCCCGGTGGCGTGGGCCGCTTCGGCCAGCTCTGTGAGGGCCTGATGAACCACGCTGCTGGCGATGCCTTGTTGGTAGGGGTTGTCGAGCAGGAGCAGGCCGGGGAAGGCACATTCCTCGTCAAGGTCCGAGTCGAGGAACAGGGTGGCGTAGCTGTAGGCCAGGAAGAAGAGAACCTTCGCCTCTGCGCCCAGACCTTGATCCCACGGCTTTGAGCCGACGTAGAAGGTGAGGTCGGAGTCTCTGATCGAGACTTGTCCGGCCACCCACAGCGTTTCCCTGTAACGGTCGAGAAAGCCGTTCATGCGATCGGCGAAGATGGAGCAGCGGTCCATGGGGCTCAGCCCGGACGGCGCTGAGTTTGCCTGTTCCTTCTCGATCCGCTCGACCATCTGCTGCGCGGAGAGCACGCTGCGATGCGCATCGGTACGCCGTTGGAAGATCTCTTCCATCGCGGGGAAGACCGTCAGCTTGTGTTCCAGCTGCGCGATCTGCGCGGCGAGACCTTCCAACGTAGCCATGAAGGGAGCCAGCTCCGCCGCGCGGCGCTGGTTGAGTTCTTGGGCCAGCTGAGCCTGCTGCACGTGCAAGTGCTGCTGACGGGTTCGCGCGGACTCCAGGTCGGCCCGGGAGCGCGCGATGACGTCATCCAGATCGGCCAGCTCTGACTTCAGGGACCTGATCTCCACCTGTGCTCTGCGTTGACGCTTGTCGTCGTCCACGGGCTGGAAGCAGAGGTAGCAGGCATCCTCGTCGTGGTCGCGGTGCGGGTCGACGTTCTGCTCGCACGCTGGGCACAGCCGGACCGGAAGCGTGTCGAACACCTCGATGGAGGTCGCCAGGCGCTCCATGCGGCTTACCTCCGCGGTGACCGTCCGAGCCGAACGCTGGTGCTCCTCCAGGAGATGCCCGAGGTTGGCCACCTCCTCGGTCGCCTGACGGAGGCGGTTAGTGATGTCGCTGTACACGTCCGTCAGCGAGGGGTCGTACCCGGCAGGGGAGCCGGCCGGGAGGCTCCCGTCGATGAGGCCCCGAATCTCGTCCGTCAGGAGCCGGCGACGCTCGTACACGGCATCGAGTTCGCGGCGGAGTTCGATCCGCGCGCGGGCAACCTCATCAGCGGAGCGGACGAGGGGAAGGCCCAGGTTCTGGGAGATTGCTGTCACAGCTTGGAGCGTGCTTTCGCGAACCTCTCGGTCGACGGCCTCGGCTTCGTTGAGGCGTCGTTTCGCTCGGGCGAGCTCGAAATCCCTGTTCGCTTGAGCAGTCCGTACCCGGGCGAAGCCCAGAAGCTGGCTGACGACGGCCCGCCGTGTGAACGGCTGCTCCTTATCGGCGAAGCTGGTCCAGGAGTCCTCGTTTCGGTAGAAGTGCCGCAAGGTGTTGCGGAAGGACAAAGGGGTTTGCTCGGTGGCTGAGGTCGCATGGAGGCCCTTGGGGATGAGCAGGTTGGGCCAGCCCAGTTCGTTCAGCATCCAGTCGGAGAAGTCGGCGGCCGCGATCTCGTCGCCGTTTATGCCGATCTTGCCCATACGCCCATGGGTGAAGTACCTCGTGAGTCTGTACGGCCGACCGTCGACCCGGAGATCCGTACTAACCTCGACGTGCTCACTGGCGACGGCGGCCTTGAGGGCGTCGGCTGGGCTTCCCCGGTCGCCCAGGCAGTAGTCGATCACGTTGAGGGTCGTGGTCTTCGAACTGTTCCGGACACCGGTGAGGATGTTGAGTTTGCCCGACTCGAAGGCGTACTCGTCCAGCTCGCCGCTGTGATGGACCAGGGAGACCTTCTCGATCCGCAGGCCGCGCTCGGAGGTACGGGGCTCACTCATGGTCGGATCTCCTGATGGAACGTCGCGTTGCCGACCTCGTCGGGGAACAGGTCGTAAATGAGTTCTTTCAGATCGGTGCCCGACATCGTCGCCAGGTTGCCCTGCATGGCTTCACAGCGGCGCACCAGGGGCTCGAATTGCTCCATCGCCGCGAAGCGTGCTGCTGCGGCCTTGCCAGCCGCGGTGAGCTTCACGCGCTCGGGGGTGTAGGAAACGGTGATGGAGACCAGACCGCGCGCGGAGAGGAAGGACAGGAACTGGCGGTACCGGTGATCCCAGGGACCGTATCGGTAGCGCACCATCGGCGCCTCGATCTCGGCAGCGTCCGAGGCGACATACCGGCCCTGCCGGTCATTCATCCCTGGCAGGGCAGCGTGGGCTCGCTCGAGGAACCCCGGGTAGCGCAGAAAGAAGTCGAGCTTC
The DNA here is from genome assembly GCF_041200175.1 of Streptomyces sp. R33. NCBI lineage: Bacteria > Bacillati > Actinomycetota > Actinomycetes > Kitasatosporales > Streptomycetaceae > Streptomyces > Streptomyces sp. R33. The sequence continues at coordinate 365,690 of NZ_CP165728.1, forward strand.
GCGAACTTCGTCCGCCCCGCGATGTATGGACCGGGGCTCTCTCCGCACAGGTGGATGAGGAGCAGCAGCCGGGAGGCGTGAAAGTCGACTGAGTCGTCCGGGTCCCAGGCCCTGTGGGCGGGCGGCACGGCCTGCCTGCCGATCTTATGAGGCATCTTCGTACCTGTTCTGGCAGCGTGCAGTGATGTCGCTCAGCACCGCCACGGCCTGGCTGAAGTCCACTTCCCCGGACTGCACCTCGGGAAGCTGGACGATCGCCTCCAGGATGGCTGCGTATGCCAGCTGACCAGTGGCGATGGAGCCGCCACGCCTACGGGCCGAAGTCAGCTGACAGATGGCGTAGACCTTGTCTGCGAAGGCGGCGAGGCGTTGACGGCCAAGTCCTACGGTGCTGCGCTGGGCCTGGCGGAAGGCGAGCATCGCCTCATGCTGGCGCTCGGCTTCGGCCTCAAGTACGCCGGCGGGACGGAGCTTCTGTTGGAGAGTCATCAGACGCTCGGTGGAGCCGTCACTGCGCAAGCCGGTGACCTTGCGGATGCAGCCGTCCAGGATGGCTCGGAAGTCCTCAGCAGTGTGACTTCGCGGACTCAGCTCGGCTGCGCTTCGCGCGATGTACTGGGCCAGCCCGCTCAGTACCTCGTCGACCTCAGTGACCAGGGGTTCCTGCCCGAGGTAGTCCTTGATCAGCGGGACCAAGCGCCGGTGTGCCTCGCTTTCGACGTGCTCCGTTGTGCGGGCTGTGATGAGGACATCCAGGCGGTCGACGCACCATCCGACGTCCCGACCGTCACGCAGACTCAGCCCCGCGAGCTTCCCCACCACTTTGGTGTGGGTCGCACTACTCACTGGCTCACGCTTGCCGCCGCGCTCGCAGGCGAAGGGGTACAGGTCCGCGAAGGGCGTCTCGTTGACGATGAGGGCGAACCGCGTGCCCTCGGGGAGCGGCTTTCCCATGAACAGCTTGCCGAGGTAGCTCGACTCCGCTGTTCTGTTCCCTTCCTTCTTGGACATGTCGGGACGGCAGACGTCGGCGATGCTGTGGCGCTTTCCGGGACCTTCTACCGTCTTCACCTGACGGTAGAAAGGCACGTCCCCCCGATAGCAGAGGATGTCTTCCAAATCCTCCCAGGAGACTTCCGTCCAGTGGCCATCCAGCATGTCAAGACAGTCCAGCAGGGTCACCGCGTCTTGGTAGAGGAAGCCGCGCCGACTCCGGCGCCCCCCATCAGCAGGTAGCGTCACCGGCGCTCCTGCTGCGTCGCCGAGCGGCCACAACCGCAGCAGCGATGCAAGTTCCTATTCGCACGGCGCCCCCCAACTACGTGTGGAGAGTGCAGTAGATCACCCAGTGAATGCGGATCGCAACGGTCCGTTCAGATAGATCCGGAAGGTGTGAGGTGCCCAGCGCGCTGCACCCCATTGCCGAGTTCCAGTTGTCGGATGGATGTGCAGAGCTCCGTCTGGAGTCTTCGCATACCCGGCAGCGCCGAGGCCCAGGGTCACGGCGCCCCGGGTCTCCACTTCGCTGACCCCCAGTTCAACGATGGGCGATGGCTCACGCCCAGGCGACGCCGAGCTTCGCGAGGGCGGCGAGTTGGTCGGCGGTGAGCTTGTCGCGGCGGCTCTTGGTGTTGGAGACCCATACGCCCAGCTTCACGATCACCGGCTCCGCCTCGCCCTCGACCGCGATCTCCTCGCCGTGGGCGCGGGGGACCGGCCGGTGGGCTCCTTCCCGCTCCACCCACTGCGTGAGGGCGGCCAGGCCCCGCTGGAACGCCTGCTGCGCCTTGCTCGGCCCCTTCACCCCACGACCGGCCGCGGGGACGGGAGCGGGCGCCGCCTGGTCGGGTTGTACGCCCAGCACGGTCAGCCGTTCCTGCTGTTCGGGCAGGAGCCGCGCCCAGGTGGCCGGCTGCTTCTGCTGGTGGAGCCACTTGCCGATGTCGTCGCCGTCCATGAGCACGCCGGGGGCGATCTCGGGCAGCTGCCCGTCGGCGTCGACCAGGTCGGCCAGGACGCGGTACTGCCGTTGCCAGTCCAGGGGCCAGGGGCAGTTCCAGTCCTTGTCGATCGCGGTCAGCTGCGCCGCGCGGGTCGTCGCGGTGTCCTCGTTCTTGCCGAGACCGTTCTTCGCGCCCTTCCGTCGGAGGTTGGCCATGTGCTGGCCGACCGGGACCATCGCCTCGTCCTCGCCCCACATGGCGTCCTGTCGGGGTGCGAGGTGTCCGGTGGCCCGCCGGTAGGACCGGAGCACGGCGAGCTTGGCCTCCCACGCCTCCTCGCCGGGCTCCCACACCATCCCGGCCTCCGGCGCGTCCAGCAGCGTCTTGCGCCGGTCCTCGAGCTCCCCGGCGCGCAGGGCCTTGCGCTGCTGGTGCACCCACCGCCCGAGCGGGAACGCCTTGGTGATGCCGACTTCGGTCTCGGTGTCGTACGGGACGGCGTACAGGCCGGTGATCCCGTTCTCCGCCCGCCATCGGATCAGGGCCTGGTATCCCTCCAGCCAAACCAGGGACTCGGGCCGGTAGACCCGGGTGCGCAGGAACGCGGCGATGGTGGCGGCGTCCCGGGGAGAGGAAAAGTGGAGCAGGGCTGACTCCGCGGCGGCGTCGGCGCCGTCTTCCTGGTCCTCGCCTTCCCCGCCGGCGCCGACGATCCGCCCGTCCTCGTCGCGGCGAACGTGAACTTTGTGCTTCCCGCTGGTGAGGGCGCGGGAGGCGAGCTGCTCGACGAGGCGGTCGTCATGACTGCGGAGGCCCTGGAGGACCGCTACAAGCGGCTTGAAGCTCGCGGAGGCGACCATGTCGGTCGGGTCCTTGCCCGGCTCCAGGAACACCGGCACGATGATCCTGGCGACCTTCGTGGAGCCGTCCTTGTTGAGTCGGAGCGCGCGGCCGATGTTCTGGACGATTTCGACTTGGGAGCCGCGGGTGTCGGCGAAGCAGATCGCTTCCACCCCGCGCTCGCCGGTGATGTCGACGCCCTCGCCCAGGACGCGTACGGAGGCGAGGAACGCCCGCTGTACGCGTCGGTTGTTCGCGTCGATGCCGTTGGCGAACTGGCGCAGGACTTCGCGTCGCTCAGTGACGAGGTGGTCGCCGCACAGCCATGCCGACCAGACGCGGTCCGGTGGGACGTGGCGGCCGGCCTCCAGCTCGTAGAACTCGGCCCTGATTGCCGACTTCGGTAGCTTGGCCGCGGCCGCCAAGTCGGCGTCGGAGGCGTCGGTGTCGTACAGCTCGGCAGCGGTCTCCGGGAGCTTGTCCGCGAACGCGGCCGCTTCCTCCACCTTCTGGTGGAAGGTCATGACGGTACGCAGGTTGTACGCCGCAGCGTGCTCCAGGAGCGCGGCCTGCAGCAGCGCCAGACGCCGGCCCCGCCGCGCCTCCTCGGACTCTCCGAGTACAGGCGACGGGTCGCGGATCTCCAGCACGTCGATCTCGAACCCGGCGAGAATCCCCCGCTCGATCGCCTCCGCGAGCCCCAGCTCGGCGATCCAGGCGCCGTAGGTGCCGTCCGGGTCGTCGGCCATGCTCGCGATCTCCAGCTCCTGGCCGCCGGCGCCCTTCTGCGGGCGTGCCGCTGCGAGGATGCGGGGGGTGGCGGTGAGGTAGAGCCGGAAGTCGGCGGGGATGCGGTTGTTGTCGTGGATGGCCGCCCAGGGCCGTCCGAGGTCGCCTGCGGTGCCGTGGGCCTCGTCGACGATCGCGAGGTCGAAGCCCGCCGTCCGCTGCCCGTACAGCCGCTCCCCGCCCGTCAGGGCGGCCTCCAGGGGCCCGCGAACCTTCCGCTGGCCCTCGGGTGCGTCGTTGTCTTCGCGGTCCACGAGGGAGGCGCACGTGGCGAAGACAACGACGGGCCCGGACCCGGCCCACAGGGCAAGCTGAACCGGGTTGGTCGTCGTGCGCACGCCCAGCTCGTTGAGGACCGGGTCGTTCTCCAGCGAGCAGACGGCGATCATCGGGGCCCGGTGGCCCACCAGGCGCCACGCCTGGGCGGTCTGCGCGAGCAGGTCCAGGGTGGGGACGGTGACGAGGATCCGGCCGCCGGGGAAGCACTCCAACGCGCTCGCTGCGATCTCTCGGGTTGGTGTCAGTGGTGGTGAGTGTCAGTGGCTGGGGCCGTGCTCGGTGGCCTTTGTGGCTGGTCGGAGATGTGTTGATCGCCGTTTTGCACTGTCGTGAGGCGAGAGATTTCACTGTCATGAGGCGTTATCTCATGGTGGGTGATGCTGTCTCAGGTTCGAGAGTTCTGATGCAGTGAGGCCCGTGGGCGCGGTTTGCTCGAGGGGTGGATTCCCGGTGTGAGGTCTCACCGATGCTGCGGTAGCCGCGCGACTTTGACCTGTGGTCCCGCAGATGTGCTGAGAGAGTCCTGGGGGCGGTTTGCGGGAGGAGTGCTCGCCTGAACTGCGATCCTGCAGGTTGGTTGCAACTGCCGCAGATGCTATGAGAACGCCTACGGGGGCCTGGGGAGTGGTGTCACGGGCGTTCATGACCTTGAAGGTCGCTGTGCCAGTGTGAGGTCTCACCGATGCTGCGGTAGCCGCGCGACTTTGACCTGTGGTCCCGCAGATGTGCTGAGAGAGTCCTGGGGGCGGTTTGCGGGAGGAGTGCTCGCCTGAACTGCGATCCTGCAGGTTGGTTGCAACTGCCGCAGATGCTATGAGAACGCCTACGGGGGCCTGGGGAGTGGTGTCACGGGCGTTCATGACCTTGAAGGTCGCTGTGCCAGTGGTGCCGGGGTGCCTCCAGCGCTGTGCGATGGGGAGCAGGAGTAGTGGGCAGCAGTCCCGCGGAAGCTCCGCTGCTGGTGGGCGCGCGGATCGCGCGGGCTCTTCGGGACAATGGGTCGACTACTCGTTCGGGCTAACGAAGCGTCAGGACGTGAGGAAACGGGAGCGGGGGAGCCCCGGCGGCCACTTTGCACCGTGGGTCACGGATAGGAGTCCAGGGCCCGGAACAGCGCCCGCAGCCGGGCGCAGCGTGCGGCACCGATGGGCCAGGAGCCGGGTGGGGACGTGGTGGAGGTTAAGCAAAAGAGCTCGCAGGTGCCTGCTGCGGGAGCGTGGAGTGTGCCAGTGACTGCCGCGCCAAAGGAGTGGGGTGCGAGTACGAGATCGACGGCGATCGTCGCAAGATCACCGACGACGGCGTCGGCACCGGCTGTGATTGCGACTAGATCGCTGAGAGCGTCATCGACTGCGATAGCGACCGGGCCCCGCGGGTGAGCGAGACTCGTGGTGGCGAGGATCTTGCCCGCGGTCGGAAGTACGCAGAGCAGGCCGGGCGATGACCAGCCGGCGGCGGCGGGGACCGGGGCAGATGTGGAGACGACCGACGTTGCCGTGTAGCACCGGACGTTGCGCCGGCGGGCTGTGGGCGGCGCCCAGCCCGGTACGTCGAACCACGCCGTGACGACGCGGCTGGCCGAGGGCAGGAGCTCGAGCTGCGGGCGCAGACGCTGGAGCATCGCTGGCGAGAGGTAGGCGAAGACCACTTCGGCATCGAGCGGTGCGTCGAAGAAGCTCCGCTCGATCACGCGAGCACGACCGCCAGCGCCTGCGAGCCGCTCCCGCGCCCGTGCGGCCAAAGCGCCGTCGACCTCGTAGCCCGAGGCGTGAGCGCCTGCGTCGAGCGCCGCCACCATCACGCGGCCATCGCCGCAGCCGAGGTCGAGGAAGCGCTCGCCGGGCCGCAGACCGGCGAGCGCGAGCGCGTCGGCGATCTCTTCGTCGCCGAGCGGTGCCCAAAACGGCCAACCCCCGGCCGCATCCGTCGCGCCCGTCACTCGCCGCCCCCGAGCGCACCGCGATGCTCCCAGTACGACCCGAGCTCCAATGCGCTGAAGCATTCTTCGACCTGCGCGGCCGTCTTGAGTCCCACGACCGCCGTGGTCACGCGCGGCTCATCTAGGACGTAGCGCAGCGCCAGCTGCGCGGACGTCGGTCCGCCGGGGGCGACGGGCTCCGGCGGTTGTAGCGACGCCGCCAGCCGGATCCGCAGCCGCCGCTGCCCGGTCGAGAAGGAGCTTCGGATGTCGCCCGGGCCGTAGGTTTCGTCCTCGCGATGGGCGCCCGCGAGGAAGCCGTTGGCCACCGGCTCGCGGGCGATCTTGTTGAGGTTGCAGCGCGAAGCGACTTTGGTGATCACTTGGATCACGGGTTCATGACCTCGACCTCGGCCAGCAGGGGCGCGACGCCAGCGAAGTAGGTGGCGGCGTCGGTTTGATTTCAAGCGCGCGATCGCCATCGGGTTCGTGGTCACGTCTTACGACATCGCCTGCAGGACCCGCGCTCGAAGCGGCTCCCACAGCAACTTGCCCAGAGGGGTTAGGGATCGCGTTGCGACCAAGGCTTCATCGAGAACCTGGAGCTGCCGAGGAAGCGTCACGGCATTTTGGTGAAAATGATCGATATCGGCGGCACCAGCATCCATTGAAATACGGTTCCACAAAAAAATATTGGCCACTGCGTGATAGGCAACAAGGATTTTCCCGATGGGCCGGCCCGTGTCTCTTAGAGGGGAATGATATACCGTCGGGTCGGTACCGTCATCGAGTCTCCCGAGACGTCTCAAGATGTTGCAATACTGATGAGATGCCTCGTGCACCAATGTTTCGGCGAGCGCCGCAGGGTTTCTATTTGCAGAGAAAGCGATCGTTGCTGGTCGCATGTTACTGCTGTGGCTCACATCCCGTCCCGATACAGGGGTTAGCGGCACGGCATACTTAACCACCTTGGTCACCCAGTCGAGATAGATAGGTGCAAAAGATTTAAGTAGATCGAACGCGGACTCGACATCTACGAGCAGTGAATCTGTGACAGTCGTCAGAGCGGTCGGCAATTCATCTGTCGAAGCTGCAGTGAAGGCTGGGCCCTGTGCCGCGAAGGCGGGCAGGAAAACTAGTTTGCCACCTCTGTGACTCAGGTACTGGAGCAGTGAGGTGCTGCTGTCATGCCCAACAAATCCTTTAACCGACGCATGCGTCTTAAGTTCTCCGCCCCTATTCTCTGCGAAGATACGGTCCGCAAATGGCAGCACGACGTTCTCATACCGTAGCCGCACCGGACTTCCAAGTCTGGCCTCCCAGCTGCCTTTGACTCCACACGCCTGCAACTGGAGCGCAAATTCGGATGCTGCGCCCCTTTGCGCCAGGCCAGGTGGGAAGCGCAGTGAGGACACTAGCTGACCAAAAGAAAGATCCCATGCGACTCGAAAAGACCCATCACCGGTGATGAACCTTTCAAGAATGCTACGGAGCCCAGTGCTCCAATCATCAAGATCGGCGCCTTGTCTCTGCAAGAACTGCCGAGCAAGCAATCTCCCGTGGTCACCAACTAGCACGTTCAGTAAGGCCGCACTGAGGGGCTCGAATGGGTTTGATAGCCCTTTACCTCCCTCGATTTCGGTAACCCAATCGATTGTCACGGCTTAGCCCCGACGGAGCTATCCTGGCGCACACGCCGTGCGAGGGCGGCCCGCCGCCTATCTGTCTCAGCCGGCGAAATGCCGAGCGTCGACCGGACGTGCCTGAAGAACTCCAGAATGTCTGCACACCATACACTTGGATTATCAAAAGAATTTTGGCGCGAGTAACGATGCGGTAGGTAGCCACCAGCGCACGTGAGCTGCTCGGGGCATACTCGGCAAGCAATTGGAAGGGGAAGACCGTCCATGATCACACGAGCGGCGAAGGACCGAGATGCGCCGAGTTCACTGAAGTCGGAACGCAACACGTTGAGTCCTGTCTTCCCCATGCCCTCTTCGCAGATCTTGAGCACATCCAACCCCTCGATCTCGCCATCAGCCTCGACAAAGGCATAGTTGGAGGGGGCATTTCCGAATGTCTCCACCACGCTGTCGCCACCCAAAACGAGTCTGGTAACGTTCCAAAAGTCTTGGATGTGGGGACCAGTAGGGTAGGAAGACAACCACTCATCGTATAGTGGAACAATGAAGTCTGCTGCCGGTGTTGGACCAAAGCGCTCGCGCAGATTCCCAATCGTGTCGTGCGTATAGTCAGGCCAAAGGTAGCTGATGCTCTGCGGGCTCAATGTCGCGAACTCGCGGTGGATGGGAAGCGGATCAACTCCCGGTTGAATTACCGCCAAGATGCCCCAGGGAATACCCGCCGCCCGGAGATATTGCAGCCCTCGCATGATCTTCTGATAAGACCCGCGTCCCCGGTGGTCTACCCTGTATCGATCATGATCCGCCTCCAACCCGTCCAGACTTACTCCGACTCGGACATTGTGGCGGACGAAAACCTCGATCCAATTCGCATCGATCTTCGTACCGTTGGTCTGAATCGAGAGCTCGACATCGGCAACGTCGGCGAGAACTTCACGAGCACGGGCACAAAAACTATCGAAACGCCGAGCCCCTAGCAGCATCGGCTCCCCCCCGTGGAAGGAGAGCCTGACTGAGCGTTGGCGCGCAGCCCTGCAGTGTCGAAGAATGCGTCCTAGAGCAGCCTCGTAGGTCTGTTCGGACATCAGCGCCGGTTTCTGCCTCCAGCTCATATCTGCTTTGTGGTATACGTAACAATAGCTGCAGTTCAGATTGCAGCGCGACGCAACCTTGAGTACATACAGACCAAAAGGCCTGATTGATACTGGCGCGGCAGGGTCAGTCATCAAGCATCCCCCATCGCCTTACTAAAGGTGCCCTTCCCGTGGCCGCCGCTCTTGATGTGGACATCGATCCCCAATTCAGGTCCTTCCTCCTGCTCCAGCTCCACTTCGACTGCCTTGACGATGGCGGCGCGAAGTGCGGCCTTGGTCTCGGCAACAATGTCTTCGTCGGGGTTTTTCTGAGAATCTGACATCGTAACCCTCTCACTTCTACTGCAGACCTGATGCAGCTCCAATTCCATCAGAGATGCTTTGGAGAGGCATCTCGACACGCTGGAGTGTGGGCCGTACGAGCCGGATGGGCGCCCTGGGCCTCCGAGCTAAGGCTTGTCCCGTAACTGCCGGTCACAGGTGAGATGATCTTGGTGTGGCTGGTGTGATCACGGCGTCGGAGCCGTCTTGGATAGCCCCGTTCACGGGGCTGAGTCCGCGCTGTTTCGGGAAGCTGGTGACCGTGTTGCGGCGCGAGGGTGCGGACGCGGTCCGCAAGGGCCGGCCGTGGAGCCTTCCACTGGAGGACCGCGCTCTGCTGGTGGCGGCGTACTGGCGCACGAACTTGACGATGCGCCAGCTCGCTCCGCTGTTCGGGGTCTCGAAGTTGACCGCGGACCGCATCATCGACCACCTCGGGCCGATGCTCGCCCTGCAGCCCCGCAAGCGGTTCGCCAAGGACACCGTGCTGATCGTGGACGGCACCCTGGTGCCCACCCGCGACCACGCCGTGGCAGAGCAGTCCAAGAACTACCGATATTCCACGAACCACCAGATCGTCATCGACGCCGACACCCGCTGGTCGTCGTGGTCGGCCGGCCGCTTGCCGGAAACCGCAACGACTGCAAGGCCTGGGAGGAATCCGGCGCCAAAGCCGCCGTCGGCACTCGTCCAGGTCGCCGTTCACATCCGCGGCCCCAGCCAGCCTGCCCAGGCCGAGGTCCTCCTCCGTGTCGAAACCCGCCTCGGCGACCAGTCGGACTGACCCGCTGACGCCCCCGCTCGCCGCGGGCGGAAGCGCGCTGCCACCCGACTGGCGGCTCGCGGGCCGCACGAGGGATGTGCTTGCCTAGATCGATCCAGATCGGATGCGCTGAGCAATGACAGCATCATGGTCGGAGATGACCCTATCTGTTCCCCGATGGCGCCGCGTCGGGACTTCGACGCCGGCGGGTGAAGGAGGACATCATGGCTTCGAAACACCAGCAGCAGGAGTTCCGCGTCGAAATCGACGGGATCGCCTTGCCTGACGAATTGGTGCAACGGATCGACGCGGCGGTGCGCCGAGCGGTCCTGCAGGAGCTTGCCGCCGCCAACCTCGGCGGAACGAGCGAAGATCTGCTCTCCGAGGGGCTGACCATCAGCGCACTCGCCGCCGTCGGCGGCCACGGCACCCAGGGCATCCGCGTGCGGCCTGCGGGAGCCGCGTAGATGCAGGGCGCCTCCGAAGACTCAACTGAGCCCGAGCCCGAGCCCGAGCCCGAGCCCGAGCCCGAGCCCGAGCCCGAGACTGAGGCTGAGGCTGAGGCTCCACCCGGACGGATCCGAGCCGAGGGTCTGTTGTGCCCGAGCACCACGTGCCGGGAGGGTGCGGTGGTCATCGCCACGCTTGGGAAGGATGGCCGTCTCGGCTATGTCCGGCCCGCTCTCCCGGTCGACGAGCAGTTCAACCGGACCGCCCGAGAGCACGGCGATCCAGAATCTCGGTTCCGGTTCGCCGACACCTGCGCCCAGGACGCCTGCGAGCACTGGAGCGGACGGCAGTGCGGCCTGGTCGGCAGGTTGATCGACTCCCCGCGCGCTCAGGAACTCTCGTCGGCGGACGACGTACCCCGGTGTGCCATTCGCTCGCATTGCCGCTGGTTCGCCCAGAGCGGCAAGGAGGCCTGCAGAGTCTGCCCGGTCGTCGTCTACCGACCCACCACCATGACTGCGACCGAGGCGACCGGCGACGCGCTGCCTTCCCGCCCCGCTTGGACGGGGGAGAAAGATCACCTCTGATAGATACGACCCCGTAAGAAACTTCCGGAGGCACATCACCGCAGACAGGAAGGGGTGCCAGGCTCCGGACTCTTAACGGATCGGATGTTTATCCATGGCTGTTCCGGGCCGGTCTCATCGACACTTCGGCACATGACTCTGTGCTGAACGGAACCTGGACATGGGGGCGGGGGCGGACGCCGGAGTCGGCGGTGTGACGGCCAGCCCGTGCCAGCCCGTCGAGGACGGTTCCCGACTGCTTGCTGTCGCTGGGCTGGGAGGCCGCCCATTGCCTACCCGTCGTTGGTGCCCAGTGCCTTCCGTGTGGCCGCGATGAGCTCCTGCCTCGCCGCCTGGTAGGAATGCCGCCGCTCGGCCCGTTCCTGCATTGCGCCGCGTAGGTCCTCGCGGTTGGGTTCGTGTTCATGGGGAACTGCCGCGTTCGTCAGCAGGAGGCGTACCTGTTCGCGGTCCAGTCGCGGGACTGCGTTCAGTGCCTGGATCGCCTCCGCGTACTCAGGCGGTGGATCCCCGAAGCGCGGGTTCCACAAGGGGGCTCCCGCAGCACGGAGACGGGCGAGAGCCTCTTTGGCCTGCTGGCCGGCCGAATCGCCTTCCCGGCTCAGCTCGTCCAGTGCCCGCAACGCCCGCTCCGTCGGAGCCCGCCCTCGCGCAGACGAGTACGCCCCCATCACCACACTGTTCATGCGGGTGAGCACACTTTCCATGCCGTGGGGCGCGGCAAGCTCGGCCTCGGCGTACGCCAGGCGGAACGCGTGATACACGCGCTCCACCACCTCCCGCTCGGCGTCCGGCCGCGCCTGCGACGACGTGTAGAGATGCTCTGTCGCCTCGATGCACTCACTTGCCGCTCGCAGGAGGGCCGTGAGAGTCGTCCAGCGCAGCTCGTGCAAGGCATGGCGCCGCGAAGCCTGTGCCGCTGTGGCGGCCGCATCCCGTGCTGCCTGCGCCTGGGCATGTCCGCCGCGAGCCTGGATGCGCGCGCCCACGACGGTCCCCACGATCGTGCCGCACACGCCGGCACCGCCGATCAGTGCAACCGTTATCTCCGTGTCCATGCGAGGCATCATCACGCACGGCTACCTGATGTAACCGGAAAACAGTCCGACTTGGCAGTGGCCACCTCACTAGCCCCGTCTTGGTGCCCTATGCCCAGTCCAGCCCCAGGTCCGCCAGCGCTTTGAGCTGATCCGCGCCGAGTTTGGCGCGCCTGGTCTTGGTGTTGGTGAGCCAGATGCCGAGCTTGACCTCGCTCCCGTCGTCCAGGACTTCTACGTGCCCCCTGGGGACGGTCAGGGTGCCTGTGCGGGCGGTGTACTGGGCGAGGGCGGCTGCGCCCCGCTCGAAGGCCCCTGAGCCGCTCTTGCGCGGCTTGGCGGGGGTCTTCTGCTCCGGCGTGTCGCTGAGGGGGAGGGTGGTTGCGGTATCGGGGGCTTGGTGAGCTGGGGTGTTGCAGGTTGTGTGAGAACGGCTTTTGCGGTGTCAGTCGCGGCTTGGCCTGGGGTTGTTGCAGGTTGGTTGAGAATTGTCTGGGTGTTGCAGGTAGCGCTTCGGTCTAAAGGACCGAGGCGTTTTTCGTGTTGTGGGATGCGTTTGTGCTGGTCAGCGGGCTGATCGACTGGGGTGGGGGCGGTGTCTGGTTTCGGCGTGGTGGTCGAGTTGGACGGCGTCGAGGGTGGTTTTGGTGATGCGTTCGGTGCCGTCATGGATGGCGGTGATGGCGGCTTGGCGGATGAGTCTGGTGAGGCTTCCGATGCGGCCGGCGGTGCGTTGGTGGAGGTAGGTGGCGTGGCGGGGGAGTGTTCCGGGTCGGTGTCGTTCGAGGTCGAGGGCGTTTTCGAGGTCGGTGATGGTGTCGGTGAAGGGGTGCCGGTTGCCGTAGCGGGCGGGGAGGGGCCCGCACTCGATGAGTGAGGCCCTGCCTGCGAGTTGTGCGCCGCGGACGCCGGTGAAGAGGGGTGTCTGGGTGACGTCGATGCCCGCGTACACGAAGGTCGCTTGGATGCGTTCGGTGAGGTCTTTGATCAGGTCGGCGGTTTCGGCTCCGGTGGTGGTGCGGGGGTTGACGCGGTGGATTTCGTCGATCAGGACGAGGCGGATGCCGGTCTGGTTGTAGGTGTGGCAGACGCTTTCGGTGATCTGGGTCTGGGTCATCCGGGCCGTGATGGGGATGCCGAGGTAGCGGGCGAACTCCGCCGCGAGCATCTTGGCGGTTGCTCCGGGCGGGACGAGGACGTACGCGACGGGTACTTGGATATCGGCTGCTCTGTGTGGCTGGGGTGCGTGGCGGGTGTGGGCGAGGTGGCATGTGCGCCCGACGTGGAGGAGGGCTGTGGTCTTTCCCGCGGCGGCAGGTCCGGTGACGATGAGGGAGGGCCGGGCGGTGGTCTGCTGGTACCGGCCGAGGACCAGCAGGGTGCGGATGCTGGCGGCGAGGGTGTCGATGGCGGGGGTACGGACGGTGACGAACGCGGAGTGGTAGGCCAGACGCTCCTCGACGCTCCGTGGCGGATCACCGGGCGCTGGTGGTACCGGGGGCGGGGTGTGGACGAACTCCTGCCAGCCCTGCCAGGTCGTGATCGGCCAGGACTGCCCTACCGGCTCCTCTTCGTTGTCACTCGGCAGGGAGGGGACCGTGGCAGGGCCGGCGCTGCTGGCCCGGGTACCGGTGGTGGGGATGTTGTTCACCATCTGAGTGCTTCCGCATGTGCGTCGTAGAGCCCGAGCCCGCTGTACGGGTGGGCGGGGGAGCTGGGCTCGTGTTCGGGCTCGTCGTCGAACGGCTCTTCGGGGGCATCGTCCAGGTCGTCGAGGCTGTCCCCGTCCGGGTCGGTGCCCGTCTGACTGATGGCGGTCTCCTGGCCCCTGAGCCTGGCTGGGGCCGGGACGGATGCCACGGCAGGCAGGGGCCTGGTGGCGCGGCCGAGGAGGCGGTGCTCGGCGCGGGTGGCGCGGCCATCGCCCGCCCGGCGCATGAGCTGGTCGAGGGCGTCGGCGAGGTCGGCTTCGTGCTGGTCGGGATCCGGGTAGCGGACAGCTTGGGCGCGGATGTGCTGCCAGGTGCGTTCGTTGAACGGATGGTGGGCGTGGTCGCTGTGGATCCAGGGGATCTCGGTCAGTGTCCCGTCGGTGAGGCGTAGCCAGATCTGCCGGACGTCGTGGGGGTTGTGGTGGACCTCCCACTTCCCGCCGCGCGCGGTGACAGGCGAGGGTCGGCCACGGTAGGGGGCGAGGAGGTCGTGGTCGTAGGTGCGGTGATGCAGGCGGATGCCGCGTTCGGTGATGGCTGTCCAGCGCACCGGCAGCAGCTCCAGGTAATCGTCCCCGGTGAGGGGGACGGGCACATAGCCGGCGACGGAAATGAGGGCGGCCCACATCTGGTTCGGCGTGAGCACGGCCTTCGGCAGGGCCGGGTGGCGCAGGCCCTCGTGGGGACGGTGATGCCAGTGAACCAGCCACTCGTCGAGAAGGTCCTGGAGTTGCGGGACGGTGAAACAGGCCTCGTGGTGGGCGTCGGGCCCGCGCTGGGTGACGTTGGGGCCGGTGTAGCCGGGCAGGTGCTGGCAGAACAGCGAGTTGATGGAGCCGAAGGTCCGCTCGACGATGCCTTTCGCGGTCGGCGCGTACGGCGGGGAGGCCTGGACGCTGATCCCGAGGGTTTCGCAGGCGGCGGTGAACGCCTTCGACAGGTAGATGCTGCCCCGGTCGGTGACGATCATCTCCGGTACGACGGCCGGCCGTGCGGCCGCCCCTTGCAGGCGTTCATCCAGCGTCAGCAGCCGCTCGTGCGGGAGCAGCGAGCTGTGGGCGAACCGCAGGGCGTCGGGCCAGGTCGGCCGGGCGGGGTGAGGGACGGCCATCTCCGCCAGGAGCAGGGCAGCGTCGACAGCCTGGGTACTGCTGGGGCAGAGCACGGCGGCGAGGATGGCGCGGGTGGCGACATCGACGGCGATGGTGAGTTCGGGCCTGCCCACGGTGCCGTCGTCGAAGACGGCCAGGACATCCAGGCGGGTGGTGTCGATCTGGACCTGCTCCCCGGGCCGCAGCGCCATGGTCGGGGTGAGGCCGCGCCCGTCGGTGGTGATGGGCTCGGTGCGCACCGGGCGGCCGGGGAGATCAGCAGGGTGGGCGAGCTGGTGGACGAGCCGGTAGAGGGTGGCCTGCGACGGCGCGGGCACATTGCCGGGCCCGTGCTTGTCCTCCAGGATCTGCAGGACGTGGGGGAACAGGGCGTTGATGGTGCCCTTGGACCGGCGCCTCTGCCGGCGCAGCGCCTCGGTCACCGCATCCGTCACCCGCTCGTCCTGCCGTCCTGCCGTCCTGCCGTCCTGCCGTCCTGCAGGAGCGGGGCCGCGGGTGGTGCGGTGGTCGATCAGGCCCCACAGGCCCTGCTTGCGGTAGGCCAGGCGCATGCGCTGGATCGTCGCCCGGGACACCTTGGCGAAGCCCAGCGCGGTGAGCTCGGCGGCTTTGGCCTGCTCCCGCTCGGTCAGCGTCCACCGGGCGGGGTCGTACTGCTCCCGCACCCTTCCACCGCTGTCCGGCCCGCCGGGCCGTCCGCATTCGACTTCGCGGATGTGCCTCTGCCAGGCCAGCGCCTTCTCCCGAGCCGCGGCGGGGGCCGTCTCGAACAGCCCCCACTGCGGCACCGGCAGTGCCTGCTCAGCCTGCGCCCCTGCCGGCTTGAAGTCAGGGTCGGCGAACAGGTGGCCGGTGAGGACCACTGCGCTGCTTCCGTCCTCGCGGGCCAGGTGCACGCACTGCCCGGCCAGCGCGACGACTTGCCATCGCGCGTCGTCGAAGCGGATGTACGCGCCGACCGCTACAACGGGCCGTCCGCCCCGGGGCTCCGTCACCGTACCTCCCTGAACCGGCCGCCGATCTCGTAGTGCGGACCTGCCGCGACGGCCTCGGAACGCGGAAGGATGCCGACCTGGACCAGGACCCGCTCGTGCAGTGGCCTGTCCAGCGGAACGCTCAGGTGGCCGTGCCACAGTGCGTGAAACGCGGCGGGGAGGACTTCGATTTGGTCGCCGACGGCCTGGACGCCCTCGATCAGCGGCCGCGGGCGCGCGAAGGCTTCCAGCACGGCGGCGGTGAGGGCGGGGCGGATCTGGTTGCGGGGGTGCCGGTAGCCGCCCAGCCACCGCAGGTTGGCCGCCAGTACCGCATCGAGCGGTTCCAGGCGCTGGTAGCTCCACCCGACCTGTTCACATGCCTGCTCCATCATCACGGAGGCCCTGAAAGCCTGTTCCCCACCCGCCTCAGTGTGGCTGGGGCAGTCGGCGAGCAAGGCGGTCCCGTCCGCACGCCGTGCGAAGAGCTGCGGAGTCCACGACCGCACACGCCCCTGTTCGTCGTGCCACAGCAGCCGCACGGGCCGCCCGGCCAGACCGATGATGTCCGGGTCGCGGTCCAAGACCATCAGCTGCGCGCGCATCGCATTCGACCCGGAAGCGACATGCCGGCCGGTGGTCGCCGACCACCACAGCCCCGGCCCCCACCGTCTGCCCGGAACCACCGGGAACGCCGAGACCGGCTCCAGCTCCTCGAACGCGACGGTCACCGCCCCGTCCACCCACCGCTGCCGCACGGCCTGCCCGCCGAACCCGGCGAACGCCACCTCGAACCCGGACCCCTCACCAGCGTGCTGCGCACCGCCGGCCCCTGACGCGCCTGTCACGTGGCCGAGTCAACTACCACCGCCAGCAGTCTTGCCCGGTTTGCCCATTCTGATCGTGCGAGAGCGCCTGATGCGGTACTACGCCCGCTACGCCCCGCTCCTGGACCGCCCTCGGACTACTCATCGCCTTCATCCGTGGCGAGGGCATCAGTGTCCAGCCCTGCCCATTGCTCGACGTCGTGCAGGGCGACGCCAGCGTTCAATGCTGCGAGTGCGGTCTCCCGGAGGGCTTGGTCGAGGAGGTCGATGGAGTGACTGAGCCGTTGCAAGAGAGACTGGGCAGCGTCCGCGATACGGCCCCGGTGCGCGCCGCGCAGCTGCAGCAATTCTTCCTGGGCAGCCTCGATGAGGTTGGTGATCAGCATGCGTTGCTCGGGGGACACGGTGGAGCGCCAGTTCGTACCGGAGCCGCCTACGGCCTTCTCTCTGGTCTGTTCGCGCAGCAGGGCGGCCATGGTGGGCGGCTGTTGATCGGCCCCCACCCGCCACGGCCCGGCGTCGTAGGGATCAACCGCGGAATGCCGCCGTCGGCGGATGACGGCGGCATTCCACGCGATCAGCGGACCACCGTCTGTCGCGACCAGCGGCCCCAGCCAGGGGCGTCCCACAAGCTCCCCGAGACGACGACCGAACTGTCCGTCCTCGGGCAGCGGCCGAGGGCGTCCTACGCCGCTGTCGGCCCACACCAGCTCCTCGATGCCCGGGTCCAGCAGCGCACCGGCCACCGCCACCGCTTCGGGGAAGACCACCGCGTCCCGCCCGACTGCCCGCCAATGGTCGAAGTTGCCGCTGGCGTCACCGCCTGCGACTTGGTGCAGGCGACGGGGCCAGACCACCTCTTCTTCCCAGTGCAGGGCGTGTTTCCACCACCGGCACACGACCGCCCGTGCGAGGCCGAAGACCTCGGCCAGCTCCACTCCAGCCCTGCGCGCACGACGCTCCACCCCAGCCCACTGCTGCTGCGCCCTGACGACTTCCGGGAGCGCGCTCAGATCGAGGTTCTCAAGGGGCTGGTCGGCGTCGGCGTCCAGCCCCCAGCGGCCGTGCCGCCCGCACACCCGCTGCCAGTGCCCTGCGTAGCGGACCACGCGCACGGCCTGCCCGGTGCGCCTGGCTACGCACAGCCGGCAGCCGAACGCCACCGGCCCTACGACTGCGCCCCCGACACGCCAGAGGGCTTGCGGGACCTGCTCCGCGTCCTGCTCGGAGAGTTTGTCGTCGCCGTGTTTCCAGGACGGCAGCGCGCGTTCGAGAGGCTTTTCGTCGACTCCGCACAGCCGCGCCAGCACCGCGCGGCCGGCTGTATCGAACAGCACCTCCGCGTCCGCGCGCAGCGCCCCGCCGGGGTGGCGGGGCTGGTGGTTCTTCCACTGCCAGTGCCCCAGTAGCCAGCTCGGGTCCTGGCCGTAGCGGGAGGCTACCCGGCAGATCAG